>JADGHK010000558.1 GCA_019686145.1 Bryobacteraceae bacterium
TGTGATTGTGCAGGGGGATCGCATTGCGGCTGCTGCCTGCTTCCTGCCGCTCAGCATCAACCCGAACGTCATCCGGAAGCTCGGTACCCGGCACCGCGCTGCAATCGGAGTGACGGAAGAAACGGACTGCCTGGCGATCATTGTGAGTGAAGAGACCGGACGTATTTCGATTGCCGCCTTCGGGGAAATTGAGATTGATGTGTCCGAGCAACGGTTAGAGGAACGCCTTGCACGCCACTTTGGCCGCCGCGCTCGGATCCGTCCACGCCGCGATCTTGCTCCTGTGCTTCCGGCTCCAGAGGGGGCAGACTGGCCGCCGGCTCAACGATGATTCGATACGTCACCGCCAATCTCGGATGGAAGATCCTTTCCCTTCTCATCGCGATCGTTCTTTGGTATGCCATCGTAGACGACCCGCAGCACTCAATGATCGTCTCCGCGCCCGTACAGTTTCGGGGGTTGTCCCCTGATCTGGACATCGGCTCCGATGTCCCGAGCACGATCGAGCTGGAAGTCCGAGGTCCGTCGAGCAGGCTCACTGATCTCTCCGGGACGAGAATTCCAGTAGTGATCGATCTGTCAAAAGAGGACGTGCCTGGGGAGCGGACGTTCTCCATTAGCGAACGGAATATCGACCTGCCGAGCGGCGTGACCTTTTCGCGTTCGATTCCTTCCCAACTGCGTCTACGGCTGGAACGCAAGGTGTCGAAATTGGTCCCGGTGCAGGTGCGCTTTGCCGGGCCGCCGCCAGCCGGTTACCGGGTCGCTGCAGTTAAGACCTTTCCTGACAAGGTGGAGATCCGCGGACCTGAGAGCCACGTCGAACGGGTGGAGGCAGTTGAGACCGACCCTGTGTCTTTGGCGACGGTGGTGAGTGAGGTTGAGTTCAGAGCCCAGCTCTACGTCGCCGATCCATTCGTCAGTTTTGCCAAAAACGAGCCGATTACAGTGCGAGTACGCACGGAGCGAATTCCTGGTAGCTAAGCCCCAAGGAGAACAATGGCCAAGCGCCTTTTCGGAACAGATGGCATCCGGGGAATCGCAGGAGAATTTCCGTTGGATGCCCGCACGGCTTATGCTTTCGGCTGCGCTCTTGGTTCCTGGGCGGCCGATAGGGCGCCCTCAGGCGCTCCCGCGGAAGTTCTGATCGGTATGGATACGCGGGAGTCGGGTCCCGCACTTGCCCGGCTGGTCGCCGGCGGTCTCGTGAATCGGGGAGTTCGGGTTCGCTTTGCCGGGCTGATCACTACGCCGGGAATCGCCTATCTGGCACGGACCGACTCCTTCACCGCCGGCGTCATGATCTCCGCCTCGCATAATCCTTACCGCGATAACGGCCTCAAGGCCTTTGACCACTCCGGATTCAAGCTTCCGGACGACCAGGAGTCGCTAATCGAGGAGGAAATCTTTCGCCTGCTCGATACGAAGATCGAGCCTCGTGAGGCGCCGCTGGAAGCGGACGAAGGACTGGGTCGCGCCTATGCCGAATACCTCCGCTCGACGTTCCAAGCGTCGCTTGTGGGAGTATCCCTCGTTGTCGATTGCGCCAACGGCGCTGCCTCGTATCTGGGACCGGATCTGTTCCGGCGCCTTGGCGCAGAAGTCCGTGCGTTAGGCTGCGACCCGGATGGCCGCAACATCAATCTCAATTGCGGGTCGCTCCATTTGGATGGCCTGCGGGAATCGGTTCTTCAAAACAAGGCTCACGCTGGGGTTGCGTTTGACGGTGATGCTGACCGGGCAATATTTGTTTCTGCGTCCGGAAAAGTGGTCAATGGCGATGCAGTTCTTTTCCTGGCCGCGCAAGCGTTGAAGGGCCGGAATGCATTGAAGGGCGATCTGGTGGTCGCCACGGTGATGTCCAACATCGGACTGGAGCGAGGGCTGGCGCGTCGCGGCGTCCGCCTGCTGAGAACTCCGGTCGGAGACAAATATGTGCTGGAAGAGATGGTCCGTTCCGGCGCTTCGCTTGGCGGTGAGCAGTCCGGGCACGTCATCTTCCGCGATTTTGCCACCACCGGGGACGGACTCCTGACCGCGCTGCGAGTCTTCGAAATCATGACCAGCTCGGGTCTCGGGCTCGACGAACTAACCCAGGACCTCGAGATTTACCCGCAGATTCTGGTCAATGTCCGGGTCCAGACAAAGCGCCCTCTCTCGGAGCTCGAGACCGTCGGGCAGGAGATCCGCGACGCGGAAGGGGCTTTCGGAGAAGCCGGACGAGTACTAGTCCGCTTCTCCGGTACTGAGCCGCTTGCGAGGGTGATGGTGGAAGGCCCCGACGAAGCGCTGGTACGCCACTACGCCTACCGCATCGCGAGCGCAATTGAAACGGAGCTCGGATCCGCCAGCCGTTAATTTTTTGCCGTTCCTGTCTTTGGCGGTTCGCTGCACAACCAGAGAAAGGCTTCCTTGATACGAGACGCCTGTTCCGGGGTGACCGTGAGGTAGCGGTGTCTTCCGGAAGGCGACGGTTTCAGCCTCGTACGGCCCTCATCGTCCACTTCGACTGTTCCCGGATCTGATAGGCCAAAGTAGTCGGGACGAACCAGGTAGAAGACGGAAGTAAGGTCCCACGTCGGACGGTCGTGCGGCATCTTATCGTAAAGACGGTACGCTTCCGCTACGGGGTGGTCTACGACATAGGCATAGTCGCGCTCGATGCTTGATGCGGAATACCGGATGGCCTGTCCGATTTCGAAGCCGCTAAAGACAATTGGTGTAGGCCATTGGCCGAAGAGCTTTCGAGCGGACGGAATATCGACCCGGACGTTGTATTCCGGTTTGCCGTCGGGAAACCAGCCTGCCATCACGGAGAGGAGCTTGACTTTCCGGGCGGCTAATTCTTTACCCGAAAGCGGGCTGACTTCATCGGGC
>JADGHK010000559.1 GCA_019686145.1 Bryobacteraceae bacterium
GCCCCACCTGTAGCTGCAAATTGACTTCGAGCCGGCCCGCGACGTTCAGTTGCAAGCCGCTGCGCACCGCCCTCTTAAAGCCGGTCGCCTCCACTGTCATGCTGTAGGCCCCCGGATTCAGGAGATTCACCTCAAAATACCCCGTGGCATTGGTCACCGTTCGGCTGACCAGGTTCGTTTCGGTGTTAGTCACGACGATGGCAGCACCAGGAATCACAGCGCCCTGCTGGTCCGTCACCGTGCCGGTGATGCTTCCGCGCGATTCCTGGCACCATGACAGCACTGGTGCCAGGAGCGCAAGAAAGCTGAACTGTATGATACGGTGCATATCCCCTCCAAAAAATGAGTCCCCCAAACCATCTCTCGGATAAGGACGGCTAAAAGCGATTGGGGGGCAACTTACTACAGCGGAAGGCCTCTGTCAAGCCAGTTGTCGACTGCTGCAGATCGATATCAGGACTAAGTTTCCGGCAAGGTCGTCACAGGATCTATCTGGACAGCTCTGCGCGCAGGAACACCTGTCCGGACGGTGCACCGCCCACACGTGAGTTCGGAATTCGCAGGGCCGAAGATTCCTACCGAGAGGATGCCGCGGCTGACCGATAATGGAGGCTTGAAGATCTTCCTCTACTTCATCGGCAAACCGCGCGACCCGCACGCAAACCGCATCGCAGAAGAATTCCTCAAGCGGACGAGCCGGTACGCCAGGTGCGAGATGAAGGAGATTCAGCCCGGCCGCTTCGATCTCTTCACCCGGCACCCCTCCGCCTTCAAAGTCTTCCTCGACCCGGCGGGCGAGACCATGACCTCCGAACAATTCACCGCGCTCATCGAGCGGAGCGAGCGCGAAGGGCGCGATCTCCTCTTCCTGGTCGGAGGACACGACGGGCTCCCTCCCGAATGGAAGCCGCGGGCGGATCTGCTGCTCTCGCTCTCCGCCATGACCTTCCCTCACGAACTCGCGCGAGCCATGCTCGCCGAGCAGATTTATCGTGCGTACACTACATTGCGGGGCCATCCATACCCGCGTTAACGTAAGACAATGGGAGAACGCCGTGGCTTGCTATTGGTGTACACCGGTAACGGAAAAGGCAAGACTTCGGCTGCCATCGGTACTGCGTTCCGGGCTGTTGGACAAGGCCTGAAAGTGCTGATGGTGCAATTTATCAAGGGCTCCTGGCACTATGGCGAGCTGGATGCAGGGAAGATGCTGGGAGATTCCTTTCAGATCCGTGTTACGGGCCGCGGCTTCGTGAAGATCGGCACGGAGAAGCCGGGCCCTGAGGACGTCGAGCTGGCAGAAAGAGGATGGACGGAGGCGGTGGCGGCTATGCATTCAGGTGCATACGATATGGTCATCCTCGACGAAGTCAATTACGCGATTCACTACGGAATGCTTTCCGCCGAACGCGTCGTCGCTGATCTGCGCGCCCGGCCTGAACATCTGCATGTCATCTGCACCGGACGGAACGCTCATCCTCTCCTGGTCGAAGCGGCCGATCTTGTCAGTGACATCCGGGAGATCAAGCATCACTACAAAAAGGGCGTGAAAGCCCAGCGGGGAATCGAATACTGATCCTTCTATATGGCCTGGTTCATTAGAAAAAAGACCAACGTATCGAAGTCTGACGAACGGGAGAAGCATGTCCGTACCGAGGGTCTGTGGACGAAGTGCGAAGGCTGCGGCCAGGTGATCTGGCGTAAGACCCTCGAGGAGAACTTCAACGTCTGCCCCAAGTGCGATTACCACTTTCGCATCGATGCTACAACCAGGCTGCGCCTGCTGTTCGACGGTCCCTGGCAGGAGCACGACAGGAATCTGTTCTCCACCGATCCTCTCGGCTTCGTCGATTCCAAACCTTATTCCGAGCGCCTGGAAGCGATGCGAAAGGCGACCGGCCTTCCGGACGCTGTGATCTCGGCTTCGGGAACTCTCGCCGGACGTCCCGTGAATATCTGCTCGATGGAGCTCAAGTTTATCGGCGGCAGCATGGGTTCAGTCGTGGGCGAGAAACTGACGCGGGCGATTGAGCGCTCCATCGAAACCCGCCACCCGATTATCATTGTTTCCGCCTCGGGCGGCGCGCGCATGCAGGAGGGCGCCATCAGCCTGATGCAGCTCGCAAAGATCTCAGCCGCCCTGATGCGCCTGGACGAGGCGCGCGTGCCGTTCATCAGCGTTCTGACCGATCCCACCACAGGAGGAGTCACCGCCAGCTTTGCGATGCTCGGCGATTTGAATATTGCGGAACCAGGCGCGCTGATCGGCTTTGCAGGTCCGCGTGTGATCGAGCAAACCATCCGGCAGAAACTGCCGGAGGGGTTCCAGCGCAGCGAGTTCCTTTTGCAGCACGGATTTCTCGACTCGGTGGTCAGGCGTCCGGAGTTGAAGAATTTCATCGCCAGATCGCTCGACTTCTTCTGCGGCACCGTCGCTCAATCGTGAGGCCCTGGAATGCGGCTTGCTCTCCTTTACTTTCTGGCCCTGCTTCTTCCGGCGGCGGATTTTGACATCCTCATTCGGAACGCGCGGGTCATCGATGGCACGGGCAATCCATGGTTCGTTGCCGACGTCGGCATCCGCAACGGCCGTATTCAGAAGTTAGGGCGGCTCAGCGGCGCCTCGGCGGACCGGGTCATCGATGCGCGGGGCCGCGTTCTCGCCCCCGGCTTCATCGACGTTCACACGCACATCGAAGGCGGCATTGAGAAGGTGCCCCGCGGCGATAACTATCTGCTCGATGGCGTTACGACCGTAGTGACAGGAAACTGCGGCGGCTCGAAGGCCAGCCTGGCCGCCTGGTTCCGCGAACTTGAGAAGCTTGGAATCGGGTTGAACGTCGCCTCGCTGATCGGCCACAACACTGTACGGCGC
>JADGHK010000560.1 GCA_019686145.1 Bryobacteraceae bacterium
CACCCTCGGTGTAGTGCACCAGGGACGCCTGCTTTATGACGGCTTCGCACGCGGTGTCGCTCAGGCTGTACGGACACCGTTCGACGAGACCGTCCGATGTCCAGAAGGAGAGCGGCCTCAGATACTCCTTAGCGCGATCATACTCGGTCACCCACGCGGCCCTCACTCCCGTCGCCTGGCTCAAACTCTTCACGACTGCCGAGCACACGCTAATGTCGGGCTGTTCGGTGGCAATTCCCTCCAAAAGAAGCCGAATCAGAACATCCTGCTCGTTTTCGTTGCGATAAAGGCCTTCCGCAAAGCCGCTCTCTCTCATTTGCCAACTCCAGAGACAGCCCGGGTCTAAATGCGATCTGGGAGCTATCTTCATTAACGAATATTAACCATTCGAGCGCAAGAGAGCAAGCCCGAATGTGGCGTACGTTAGCAGAATGGGCAGCATCGATTGGATTCGAGCCTACTGTCTTTCCCTGCCTCACACGACGGAAACGGTTCAATGGGGAAACAACCTTGTCTTCAAGATTGGGGGTAAGATGTACGCGATCGCAGCGCTGGAGCCTGATGATCACTGGCTCTCCTTCAAGTGCACGGCGGAAGATTTTGCAGAGCTCACGGAGCGCGAAGGAATTGTGCCTGCCCCGTACCTGGCACGCGCTCATTGGGTATCGCTCCAATCGGAGGACGCCCTCCCCGCCGCGGAGATTCGCCGCCTGATCCGGCAGGCATACGAGCAGGTTCTGGCGAAGCTGCCTAAGAAGACGAGAACGGCGTTGCTGGGCAGCGCTTAGGTAAAGCCGAAAGTCCGGCGCAGCGCCGAGCGGGCTGCCCAGTACCCGCACATGCCGTGGACTCCGCCGCCCGGAGGCGTGGAGCTGCCACAAAGATAGATGCGCCTGTTCGGTGTTGAGTAGGGATCCCAGCGAAGCACCGGGCGCCCGAGAAGGTTCGCCAGATCATTCGCGCCTCCCCCGATATCGCCGCCTACCAGCGCCGGATTGTACTGCTCGAGCTCCATTGCAGTGAAGATGCGCCGGGCAAGAATCCGCTTGCGAAACCCAGGGGCGAAACGCTCAATCTGGGCTTCCACCACATTGGTAAGATCCGTTCGATCTCCGTTCGGCACGTGGCAGTACGCCCAGACGGTGTGCTTGCCATGAGGCGCTCTCGTCGCGTCAAAGAGACTCTGTTGCGCCAAGAGCACAAACGGCTTGGATGGATGCCTGCCTCGCCAAACCGTTCTCTCCGATTCCGCGATCTCTCCCAGAGTTCCTCCCAGATGAACGGTTGCAGCAAGGGAACATTCAGGATTCTTCCAGGGAATCGGTCCGTCGAGAGCCCAGTCCGCCTTAAACACGCCGGGACCGTGCCGGAAACGAAGCAGCCCTGCCAGAAACCGCGTCGGCAGTTCGGAACCAGCGATCTCTACGACCCTTTTCGGCGGAAGGTCAAAGAGAACCGCACGGAAGTTCGGGAGGTCTTGCAGCGACCGGACACGAACTCCCGTTCTGATTTCTCCGCCAAGCTCCTTCAGCCGCGCCGCAAGAGCATCTGCGATCGACTGTGAGCCTCCGCGTGCGCAGGGCCAGCCGTAGGCATGGGCCGCAACAAGAAGCGTCAAGGCGAACGCCGACGTGCCTGCAAGCTCCAGAGGAACGCAGGCGTGCGCTGCGCACCCTCCAAACAAAGCTTTCGCTGTCTCTCCTCGAAAGGTACGTTGCGCGAGGCTGATGCACGGCTCAATGGCATGCAACCCAAACCGCGCCATCAGGAGAGGCCTTTTCGGAATCCGGACAGGCCGGAGCACCTCCTCGAAGAGCGCGAAGGGATTCCGTAGCAACGGCTCCAACAGCCGGGCGTACGCCGGCCCGTCGGGGCCCATTGCCTCTGCGGTGCGTTCCAGCGAGGGGTAGATGATTCCGGCCGTTCCATCCTCAAAGGGATGCGCCAGCGCTGCCGGAGGGTGAACCCAGGATACGTCGCCTCTGATCAGGCCGATTTCCCGGAAGAAAGGAGACACGCCGGCGAGCGGATGGATCGCGGAGCAGATATCGTGGACAAAGCCGGGGACCGTCAGTTCCGCGGACCGTGTACCCCCGCCAATCCTTTCCGACGCTTCGAGGACACAGACGTTCAACCCATGACGCGCCAGTTCAATCGCTGCGCTCAAGCCGTTGGGTCCGCTCCCAACAACGACTGCATCGTAGTCTTCCGCCATTGCGGCCGCCGCCAGACTCCAGCCTCGTCGAGTTCGCGAAGCATTCGCAACGCGCTTATACTGTCTCTGAATATCATCATCGCCTTTGGGCTTTGTGAGGAGGGCATTCGTACATGGATCGACGGCAATTTCTCCATTCCAGCGCTGCGGGGCTTGCTTTATCAGCCGCGGGAGGCGCAGTTGCATATGCTGACCAGAAGCCCAGGCGGGTTGGACTGATCGGCACGGGCTGGTACGGTAAGTGCGATCTCTTGCGCCTGATTCAGGTAGCTCCCGTTGAAGTCGTCTCGCTTTGTGACGTCGACAAGCGCATGCTGAGCGAGGCGGCGGATATCGTAGCAGCCCGGCAGCGGTCGAAGAAGCGGCCGCGGACGTATTCGGACTACCGGGAGATGCTCAAGGAAAAGGACCTCGACATTGTCCTGATCGCGACGCCCGACCACTGGCACGCCCTTTCGATGATCGAAGCGGTGAAAGCCGGCGCGCACGTCTACGTCCAGAAGCCGATCAGCGTCGATGTGGTGGAAGGGCAGGCTATGGTTGCAGCCGCCCGCAAGTATAACCGGGTCGTGCAGGTGGGAACTCAACGGCGCAGCACGCCGCACCTCGTTGAGGCGAAGGACACGATCCTGCGAGAAGGCAGGCTCGGCACGATCGG
>JADGHK010000561.1 GCA_019686145.1 Bryobacteraceae bacterium
TACTCGCAATCGTTAACAGGTGGGGATTCGAAACGATCGGCTCAAACGGGCGCAAGCTTGAACGACATCACCAGCGGGGCAGCACTCGCCGCCAGTTCGGATCCACATGTTTGCGCATTTCTGCCTCGTCGTCGCGCTTCCGATAGGGCAGCTTCTCGTAACGCTCCCGGCCGCGGGCGAGTTGATCGTAGTCGAGAGATACTCCAAGGCCCGGCTTATCGGGAATTCGGACGCATCCCTCGTGAAACTTCACACGTCCGCCTTCAATCACCTCGTCCTTCTCGGTCTGCCAGGGATAGTGCGTATCGCAGGCATAGGTGAGGCGCGGCGCGGCCGCTGCTGCGTGAGCCATGATCATCATGCTGACCCCAAGGTGATTATTGGAGTGCATGGACAGGCCCAGGTTGAACATCTCACAAGTGTGCGAGAGCTGAACCAGCGCGCGGATTCCGCCCCAGTAATGAGGATCGGACAGCACGATCTGTACGGCGTCCTTCCGGGTGCTTTCGGGCAGATGGGCGAAGCAGGTGGTGGCGACGTTGCTCGCCAGCGGAGTGTCATTCCCTTCGGCCAGGAGCCGGCGCCGCACTTCCGCCATGCCGTCGATTTCAGCCGTGGGATCCTCCAGGTAGCCTCCGTTTGAGAGCTCCTCCTTGAGTTCACGGCCGACTCTGACGGAAGTCTCAACGGACCACGCGCAGTTCGGATCGATGCGCAGAGGATACGACGGCCCGAAGGCCTCACGGAGGGCCCGGATCGTCGCAATCTCCTGGTCGGGCTCCAGCACGCCGCCCTTCAGCTTGATCTCCCTGAATCCGTACTGATCGATCATCTGGCGGCACTGCCGCACAATCGACTGCGGATCAAGGCACTCTCCATACTCGTCCTCGCGGCAGTCCTCGCCCATGCCGCCGCCGCCTGCGTGCTTGTAGAAGAGATACGCGGAGAACGACACCTCGTCGCGGGCGCGCCCGCCAACCAGATCGCAGACGGGTTTGCCGAGCGCCTTCCCGATTGCGTCGAGGCAGGCAATCTCAATGGCGGCGAAGCTGCGCGTGTGCCTGTCCAGCGGATTCTCACCCGGCACAAACCAGGTCTGAGTCCGTCCACCGGCGATCTCCTGGGCCTCGGCTTCCGCCATCTGGTTGAGATCCATCCACAGCCGCGTCAGCTGGAACGGATCCATTCCGATAATACGGCTCCGCAGCGCTTCGAGCGCAGCCAGCGGCTTGTCGCCGCCGTAGGTTTCACTGATCCCCGTAATCCCGTCGTCGGTCTGTATTTCGACAATCGTTCTCAGGGCATACGGCGCGTGGAGACCGTAGGAACTACGTAGCGGCGGGTCCGCCACCGCGACAGGATGAAGCCGGAGATCCGTAATCCGCATTCGCCGATCTACTTTCGTTCGCCGCGCCGTGGATTCCTGACGCGGGTCTGGCGCAGTTTCGTCTTGCGGCGCTTGGGTTTGCTGATGATGAACGTGCCGCTTCCAACGTATTCAGCCTTATAAAGTTTGTCTTCTGCCAATCGAAACTCCTCGAGGGTAGAAAGTGAACCCACTTATTGTAGCGTATGCTGAAATTGAGTGGCTTCAGAGACGTCTTCGGTTGAAGCAGCAGAACCCAATACCCCCTCCGCTGGCAGTTGGCGCAACGCGTTCCGTGCGCTCCGGCACCGGAATTTCCGCCTCTATACCTCGGGCATGGTTGTCTCACTGATTGGCACGTGGATGCAGAGCGTCGCCCAGAGCTGGCTCGTCTATCGCCTGACGCACTCAGAGTTCCTGCTTGGCGTCACCTGGTTCTGCACGCACATTCCCGTTCTGGTACTCGCTCCCGTAGGCGGGCTGGCGGCGGACCGCTTTTCCCGGCACCGGATCGTCGTCACAACCCAAACCCTCTCCATGCTTCAGGCGCTTGGGCTTGCCGCGCTCACCCTGAGTGGCCATCTCGAGACGTGGCATATCATGGCTTTCGCCCTGATGCTCGGCACGATCAATGCCTTCGACATCCCTGGACGGCAGTCGCTGTTTGTGGAGCTGGTGGGGAAGGAGGAACTACTGAATGCCATATCGCTCAATTCCGCCATCTTCAACCTGGCGCGCGTCGCCGGACCGTCTGTCGCCGGCTTTCTGGTGGCAGCCCTCGGCGAAGGAATGTGCTTCCTCCTCAACGGGCTGAGCTTTATCGCGGTGATCGGAAGCCTTCTTGCGATGCGGCTCAGCCGGACGGGCGGTTCCGCCTCGAAGTCCTCTTCTTCCAACGTGCTGGATGGATTCCGTTACGCCCGCCGGGCTCCGGCTGTGGCCGCGCTGCTGCTTATGAGCGCGGCGGTGAATCTCTCGAGCGCGCCCGTGATTGCTCTGGCGCCGGTTTTCGCTGACGGAATTTTCAGGCAAGGGTCGCTTGGTCTCGGACTTGCGACAGGCGCGATGGGGGTCGGGGCGGTTGCCGGAGTGCTGACGCTCGCCCGCCGGGATGGCGTCGCCGGACTACCTTCTGTGATCTTCCGGAGCGGGTGCTGCATGGCGATCAGCGCCCTTGCGATTGCCTGGGCGCCCTCTTTTTCCGCGCTGCTCGTGGCGATGGCCGTGACCGGCTTTGGCGTCTTCCGCCAGAATGCAGCCGCGAACACGCTGATTCAAAGCGTCATTCCCGACGAATATCGGGGGCGTATCATGGCCATCTACACAATGATGGTGATTGGATTTCTGCCGATCGGCAGCCTTGCCGCCGGGTCGCTGGGGCATGTGATCGGGGCCCGGTGGACTGTCTTTGCAGCGGGATCCTTCTGCCTCGTCGCGGCGGCCGTCTTCGGCCTGTTACTCCCGAGGTTTCAAAAATGGATTGGCCCAACATTCAACTAAGGC
>JADGHK010000562.1 GCA_019686145.1 Bryobacteraceae bacterium
GACCCGCAAGCCGAAGGTAATCCTCATCTCCTTCCCGCACAATCCGACGACGCAATGCGTGGACCTCGACTTTTTCAAGGAGGTGGTGCAGATGGCCGCTCATCATGGCTCGATGATTGTCCACGATTTCGCATACGCGGACATCTGCTTCGACGGGTACCGCGCGCCGAGCATCCTTCAGGTCGAGGGAGCCAAGGAACTGGCCGTCGAAATCTATTCGATGTCGAAGAGCTATAACATGGCCGGCTGGCGTGTCGGTTTCTGTCTCGGAAGCCGGAAGATGATCAGCGCGCTGGCCCGTATCAAGAGCTACCTCGACTACGGCATCTTCCAGCCGATACAGATTGCATCGATCATCGCCCTCCGGGAGTGCGAAGAAGACACACAGAAAATCTGCAGTACCTACGAGAAGAGGCGCGACGTCCTGGTGCAGGGGCTGGCATCGGCAGGATGGGAAGTGCAGCCGCCCAAAGGATCCATGTTTGTCTGGGCACCGATTCCCGAGCCTTTTCGAAAGATGGGCTCGCTTGAGTTTTCCAAGCTTCTGCTTGAAAAATCCCTCGTAGCCGTATCGCCCGGAATTGGCTTCGGACCGCTCGGCGAGGGACATGTTCGCTTCGCCCTGATCGAAAACAATCACCGGACGCGCCAGGCAATCCGGTCCATCAAGCACTTCCTTAAAAACGAACGCCCTCCCGCCGATTGACTGAGGTCGTTATAATCGGCAAATGGCTGCCGTTTGGGACGCCACCGACCTTCATCTCATGGACCTTCGACAGGTCCGGGCAGACTTATTGGAGCCGCTGCTCGAAGAAGAGGTGGATCAGTGGCGCCAGCGCCTTCACTGGGACTTCCGGCCATCGGCGGAGCTTGTGCGGCGATTCGTCGCGATGCACGCGCTGAACGGGTACTCGCTCGTCGATGGCATCCATCCGATCGGCTACTCGTACTATGTCTGCGAGGAGCGCAAGGGTTTCATCGGCGATTTGTTCATTCGCGAGGCCTACCGGAGCCTGGAAAATGAGACCCGGCTGCTCGGCGCTGTCCTCAACCATCTCCTGACAAACGGCTTCACCCGGCGCGTCGAGGCGCAGCTCATGATGCTGCAAAACCATCCCTCGAGCGCTCTGGCCAGCTCTGCTTACCTGTCGACGTTCGAGCGCGACTTTATGCGCCTGGAGCTTGCCGCGCCCTTCCACCTCCCACCCGGACCGGCGTCGAGCTGGATACGGATCGAGCCGTGGATGGATTACCGCCAGGAAGAAGCTGCATACTTGATTGCAGCTGCTTACAAGGGTCACATCGACGGCGAGATTAATGACCAGTACCGGTCCGTCGCGGGGGCGCGGCGCTTTCTGCTGAACATCATTCAATACCCGGGCTGCGGGAGCTTCTTTCAGCCGGCTTCGTTTCTCGCCATCGACACCCGCACCAACCGGTCCTGCGGTTTGTGCCTCGCGAGCCTCGTTGCCGCCGATATAGGGCACATCACGCAAATCTGCGTGTCGCCGGAAGTCAAGGGGCAAGGGGTGGGTTATGAGCTTCTGCGCCGGTCCTTGCTTTCCCTGTATGAAGCGCACTGCCGGGAAGCAACGCTGACCGTCACCTCCGCCAACGAGAAAGCCAGCCGCCTGTATAGAGAAGTCGGGTTCCAGACGATGAGGAGATTCCCGGCTTGCGTGTGGGAAGGATTCTAGCCCAGAAGCGTTCTGACAGCCGCGAGCCTTCCGCCCGACGAAACTGATCCGCGGGGGAGCCCGCGGCCTGTCACAGCGCGTCCCACCGTTTCGTCTACCGGGCTGGAACGGCCGCGGGGCGCCGCCGGTGGACTGGCGGACCTCCGATTGGCCACTGCCCGTGCCCGCATCCCGCGCGCACGCATTATGGAGGACTCATGCAAGCACGAATTGACGCTACAAGCTATCTGCAGTCGCGGCTCGGCCAGGCGATGCTCGCCCTGCAAGCTGAGGTGGAGGCGAGCGGCCTCGAGCGATCGCTCCTCGAACTCGTTAAGATTCGCGTCTCACAGATCAACGGTTGCGCCTACTGCATCGACATGCACACAAAGGACGCGCGCGCCTATGGCGAGTCCGAGCAGCGCATCTATGCGCTCAACGCCTGGCGCGAGACCCCGTTCTTCAGCGACCGGGAGCGAGCGGCGCTCGAATGGGCGGAGACACTGACGCTGATCGGAGAGACACACGCGCCGGATGAGGTGTTCGAGCGCGTGCGGCCACACTTCAGCGACGACGAGCTCGTCGCGCTGACGTTCAGCGTCGTGACAATCAACGGCTGGAACCGGCTCGCCGTGGCGTTCCGGGTGCCCGTCGGTACGTACCAGCCGCAGCACGCCGCCGCCTGAGCCGAAGGGGTCAAAGAGGAAAGACCCACGCAAGGCCAGAATTGTTCCGTTGACGGCAGAAGGGCGTTAAAGTTTGCGCCGTCTGCCAGCGACACCCGGGATGCGGCCTGGAGGCAGGAAGCCTTCAAGCCGTCCCGGCGCCTGCTTCCTGACCCTGCCTGTCGCCGCCTGCCTGACGTATCCAATTCCAATTGACAGAGTGCTATCTCTTGACCAATAACGATAGACATGTCTAGACAAGACATGTCGAAGCGACACCGTGATCTTCCGTATGGAACGTTAGACCTCCTCATCATGAAAACGCTCGAAACCATGGGGGAGATGAACGGCTATCGCATCGCCCGGCGAATTGAGCAGGTGTCCGGCGACGTTCTGAAGCTGAGCCAGGGAGCCATCTATCCTGCACTGATCCGTCTGGAGCAGGAAGGGTGGATTCGCGCCCGGTGGGGTATTTCCGAGACGAACCGGAAGGTGAAGTTTTACTCCCTGACCAAGGCCGGCAGGA
>JADGHK010000563.1 GCA_019686145.1 Bryobacteraceae bacterium
GGTGAGGCGCAGCGTCGATAATTGAGACAGTGCCGGCCAGGGATGGCTGACAGCGGCCAGAAGATCGCCCGTGGCGGCATCGAGAACAACAACGGCTCCCTTCTGCAGCTTGAGACGGCGCAGGTGGGCGGCCAGAATTTGTGACGCTTTCCACTGAAACCTTGCATCCACCGACATTCGGAGATCACGCGGCCGTTTCAGTAGCGCCTGGACTTCGTCGTGCTGCGGCTCATGGCGGTGGCGCAGCAGCGGGACCAGTTCCCGGTAGTTGTACTTCAGGCGCGTTTCCCGCCGTCCGGTTGCCGGATCGATCGCATCCTCGACTTCCACCGCGTCGTCGTATCCCTGTAATCTCGTTCGAGAGTCGCGCTCTTCGAGCGTGGTGTTGGGAGCACCGTGCTTGAGCGTTGTCCGGATGTCGCCAAGCAGGTAGAAGAACGACGGACCGAACGGGTAGTAGCGGCGCTCGAACCGGGAGACATGCTGGTCGATCGGGATGCCCATTTTCACGTATGTCTCTCGGTAGCGGGTGATGGTATCCCACGAACTGGTCGCCAGTGGAACGCCATTGCGATCGAGGATATCGCCTCGCGGGATTTGCCGCGCCACTTGCATGAGCCGCGGGTTGTATGAATAACGGCGGACTCCGTCCGCGTCGACGGCGAGAGCGCCGCGCACGAGCGTCTCATCTGCCCTTACTACCTGATGCCATCCCGCCGCGCCGGTCACGATGAGGATGCCGGCAGCGAGCGCTCCCCTAATCCATCGCACTGGCTGCGCAAAAGGCCGCGTGTGGTCTCCTCGCTTCCCGTTCGATACGGACAGCACAATGCCGACGAGAGCGAAATTGGCAACCATCGAGCTGCGGCCGAAGCTCAGGAATGGCGAGACGACCCCGGTAAGCGGCAGGATTCCAAGTGCGCCTCCGGCGATCAGCAGGAGCTGCAAGGCCGTCACAAGGGTGAGGCCAAGGACGAGAAAGAAGCCATAGGTGCTTGACGCCCGGAGTGCAATCCGGCAGCAGCGATGTACCAGCAGAGCGTAGAGCAGCAGCACTGCCACGAGTCCGGCGAATCCCAGCTCCTCTCCGAGCACAGCCAGAATCAGATCGGTCGCTCCTTCGGGCACCAGAGATGGACTGCCCAGGCCCAATCCTGTGCCGAAAACGGAACCGGTTGCAAGGCTCCAAAGAGCATGAGGCACCTGTTCGCCGCCTCGCACGCTGTTGTCCCAGACGGAGAGCCAGATCTCGACCCGGTCATGCACAGTGCGAGGGAAACCCACCAGGTGAGCAAACCAGAACCCAGCGAGCAGTACGGCCAGCCCGAACGCAGCCAGCCGGAAGCTGTTCCGAGCCACGCTATAGAGGCAAAGAAAGACGCCGCCGATGACTAGGGCAGGGCCCATGTCCCGGAGAATGACAAACAGCAGCAGGGCAATGGCGGTGCCGGTCAGAACCGGCAGCGTATAGTCGAGTCTGGCGAGATGAAGCAGGCGGGCAATCGGTGTGAGCATCCCTTGCTGCTGTCGCAGCTCTCTCAACGCGTCCCAGGTGGAGGCGAAGTAGCCTGCGAGGAACAGGACGAGGAAAAGGCGCATCGCTTCGACGGGTTGGACTCCGAGCAGATTCACTCTCGCGTCGCTGCTGCCGGGTCCGCTTCCAAACAGGGCGAGCGCGATTGCTGTCGCCACGGCGGCTAGCAGCCAAAGGTACGTATACTGGCCAGCGATCCGCTCCCACCGGATGGCGCTCGCTGCCGCCATCGCGGCGCAGCCGAGCGCGATCCCTTGCGCGAAGACCGTGAAGCTCATCGAATCCCGGAGCGGATCGCGCAGGCTGACCATCAGCGCCAGCCCGATACCGCTCAGCAGGTGAATCAGGGGGAAGAGGACCGGATCCCCGCCGAAGCCGCGCAAGCGCCAAAAGAAATGAACAGCATAGACAGCGAGGAAGCACAGAAGGACCGAGAACACGAAGGCTTGCGTGAACTCTTCCGGCGTGCGCACAACAAGCGAGGGTTTGACGGCGGACAGCGTCTCCGGGCTGAAGACGGCGACGTCGACCGGCTTCTCCGCGCGGGGGAAGATACGGCGCGAGACAGACGCAAACCAGCGCCCAACTGCGGACATCTGCCGGAGCCGCGTCTGTTCACGGAGTTCGCGCTGCGTCCTCGCGCTGGCGATTCGCCGGGGAAACTCTTCCAATCCCCGCACTGCGCGGACCTGCAACTCATCCACACGCAACCGGCCAAGCGCGCCTACGTTGGGTAAGCGCTCCTCCTTGCGTAGCAGCTTCGCCACCTGGTCTGCTGTGAACTCCACATCGCCGCGCATGCCAAGGCTTCGTAGATGCGCCGCGAGGGCTGACGCCTCGAGCGGCTGGCGGAGGACGAGTAGCCTGCCCTGCGCCCAATCGCGTGCGTACTCCTCGAAAACGCGGGTTTTAGCCAGGTAAACGAGCGCCAGCGCGCAGGCGACCGTGACGGAGGAAACTAAGAGCAGCAGCAATTCCACTTGCCGGGAGCGGCTCCACTCCATGCGCTGGTGCTGCCGTTGCTGATAAATCGCCCGCGTCGTCGTCACTGGCTGCTCCCGAACGGCAATGTGGAAGCGACGGAGTGAATCGTGTTCAGCCTCTCGTCCACCACCCGGCACTGTTCGATCAGACGGCGCAGACTGCCAACCGCGTTCCCGTAGACGCCAATCTCCTGGTACAGCGTCTGCGCCGCTCCGCAGTCCTGTTGGGCGCGCAACAGGAACTGACGCTCTTGTGAGGGAAGGTCGGTGAGCGTGCGCGAGTCGGACCAGTATCGTCGAACGCGGGCAAAGTATCCATCGGCAAGCTGAGCCTTTTCCCGGTTG
>JADGHK010000564.1 GCA_019686145.1 Bryobacteraceae bacterium
GCACATTCCTTCGCCGAGGGCTGCCACCAGAAAGCCGGCTACAGACGGTCCAGCAACACGCGCCAGGTTGAAGATAGCGGAATTGAGCGATATGGCATTCAGCAGCTCCTCCCTCCCTACCAGCTCCACGAACAGCGACTGCCGTCCAGGGATGTCGAAGGCATTGATCGTGCCGAGCATGAGAGCGAAGGCCATGATATGCCATACCTGGATGTGGCCACTCAGGGTGAGGGCGGCAAGTCCAAGAGCCTGAAGCATGGAGAGGGTTTGGGTTGTGACGACGATCCGGTGGCGGGAAAAGCGGTCCGCCGCCAGCCCGCCAACAGGAGCCAGTACTAAAACGGGAATATGCGTGCAGAACCAGGTGACGCCAAGCAGAAACTCTGAGTGCGTCAGGCGATAGACGAGCCAGCTCTGGGCGACGCTCTGCATCCACGTGCCAATGAGTGAGACAACCATGCCTGAGGTATAGAGGCGGAAATTCCGGTGCCGGAGCGCGCGGAACGCGTTGCGCCAACTGCCAGAGGAGGGGGTACTGGGTTCTGCTGCTTCAACCGAAGACGTCTCTGAAGCCACTCAATTTCAGCATACGCTACAATAGGTGGGTTCACTTTCTACCCTCGAGGAGTTTCGATTGGCAGAAGACAAACTTTATAAGGCTGAATACGTTGGAAGCGGCACATTCATCATCAGCAAACCCAAGCGTCGCAAGAGCAAACTGCGCCAGACGCGCGTGAGGAATCCGCGGCGGGGCGAGCGAAAGTAGATCAGCCAATGCGCATTACAGATCTCCGGCTTCATCCTGTCGCGGTGGCAGACCCGCCGCTGCGTAGCTCCTACGGTCTCCATGCGCCGTATGCCTTGAGAACGATTGTCGAAATACAAACCGACGACGGGATTACGGGGATCAGTGAAACCTACGGCGGTGACAAGCCGCTAGCTGCGCTCGAAGCGCTCCGGAGCCGCATTATCGGAATGGATCCGTTCCAACTGACGCGGCTCTGGATGGATCTCAACCAGATGGCGGAAGCCGAGGCCCAGGAGATCGCGGGCGGGCGGACTCAGACCTGGTTTGTGCCGGGCGAGAATCCGCTGGACCGGCACACGCGCAGCTTCGCCGCCATCGAGATTGCCTGCCTGGACGCCATCGGGAAGGCGCTCGGTAAACCGGTATGCGATCTGGTCGGCGGGCGTGCCCGCGACGAGGTGTCCTTCTCCGCGTATCTCTTCTACAAGCACGCAGGCGGAGGCGGCATGGGCGAGGACTGCCGCGAGGACGAGTACGGAGAGTGCCTCGATCCGCAGTCGATCGTTCGGCAGTGCCGCCAGATGATCGATCAGTACGGGTTCAAGGAAATCAAACTGAAGGGCGGCGTGCTGGAGCCCGATCAGGAGATTGCGACCATCCGTGCCCTTCGTGAAGCCTTCGGACCGTCCTATCCTCTGCGGATCGACCCGAACTGCGCGTGGTCCGTTGAGACTTCCGTCAGAGTCGGCCGTGAACTCAAGGAGGAGCTCTCAAACGGCGGCTACCTGGAGGATCCCACGGCTGAAATCGACGGCATGGCGGAAGTGCGGCGCCGGCTCCTGGCCGAAGGAAATGACACTCCGCTGGCGAGCAACGTCGCCACCACCTGCTTCGCGCATCTGCCCGAAAGCACCCAAAAGGACGCCGTACAGATTGTCCTGTCCGATCCTCACTACTGGGGCGGAATTCGTGCGCTGGTTCAGCTCTCGCACACTTGCGAGATGTTCAATCTCGGCCTGTCCATGCACTCCAATAACCACCTCGGGGTCAGCATGATGATCATGGCTCACGCAGCAGCGGCCGCGCCCCGCCTCACCTATGCCTGCGATACGCACTATCCCTGGCAGACCGAGAAGGATGAGGTCATCGAAGGCGGGCGGGTGAAGTTTCACAACGGATGCATTCGAATTCCTGACAAGCCGGGTCTTGGCGTATCTCTCGACTACGACCAACTCGCCCGCGGCCGGGAGCGCTACGAGAAGCTGCCCTATCGGAAGCGCGACGACGAAGCGGAAATGCGCAAACATGTGGACCCGAACTGGCGGCGAGTGCTACCCCGCTGGTGATGCCGTTCTAGCTTGCGCCCGTTTGAGCCGATCGTTTCGAATCCCCACCTATTAACGATTGCAAGTAATTTCTGGCCTCGACGGCTCGACACCCGCCGGTTTCCAGTTCGCGAGCGCTGCTACCAGACCGAAGAAACCGTCCAGGTTCTTGCTCATGAGCAGCGTCCGGAGGGGAAGGCCCACGGTGAACTGATCCTCCTGCACGGACTCGAAGGTTCCAGCGCGGCCGGCTACATGGTGAGCATGGCGCAAGCCGCCCTGGAAGCCGGTTACGCCGTGTGCCGGCTCAACATGCGCAGTTGCGGAGGCGCCGAGCACCTGAGCTCAACGTTGTACCATGCCGGACTCACCTGCGATCTGAAGCGCGTCCTCGAGATTTTTCGGGAGGAACGACGCCGGCCGGTTTACGTGATTGGGTTCTCCCTGGGCGGCAATGTCGTCCTCAAACTTGCAGGCGAACTGGGAGAACACGGTTCAGAGCTGCTGGACGGCGTTTGCGGCGTGTCTGCTCCCATCGACCTCAAATCCTGTGTGGAGGCGCTCGAGCGCCTTGAAAACTACCTCTATGCGCGGCGCTTCATCGGCCGCCTGAAGGCCCGCTACCGGCGTCGGAGCAGGATAGATCCGGAGCGTTTTCCGACGGACGGGCTGGAGCGGGTACGCACCGTTTTCGAGTTCGACGACCGGTTCACGGCTCCCTGCTTCGGCTTTCAAGGCGCGCTGCATTACTACGAAACTCAGTCCTGTTCCCAGTACCTTGATAAGAT
>JADGHK010000565.1 GCA_019686145.1 Bryobacteraceae bacterium
AAATCTTCTGGCTCTTCCAGCGGCCTTTCCGGAACATCAGCATCCCGACAACGGCGAGCGTCGATTCCGAGATGGCAATGGCAAGAAAAACCCCGTTCTCGCCAAGTCCTGCGACCATGGCCAGGCCATAGGCAAGCGGGATTTGCCAGAGCCAGTAGCAGAACAGATTGATCACAGTGGGCGTCCATGTATCGCCCGCGCCATTAAAGGCCTGCACCATGACCATGCCCCACGCGTAGAAGACGTACCCGTAACTGATAAACCGCAGGCAACTGACTCCGATGGGAACGACGGCGGGATCCTGCGTGAAGATGCGGATCCCAGGCTCCGCAAACAGGATGAAGAGGAGCGCGACCGCGCCAAGAAAGATCATGTTATAGAGGCCGGTCCGCCACACGGACAGTTCGGCCCGGTCCGGGCGCCCCGCTCCCAGATTCTGCCCGACCAGCGTGGCTGCGGCATTGCTCAAACCCCACGAAGGCAGCAGGGCTGTCACGACAATCCGCAGGGCGACCGTGTAACCGGCGAGCGCGCTGCTGCCAAAGAGCGCGACAATGCGCACCAGCCCCAGCCAGCTTGCGGTTGCGACAAGACACTGCAGCATTCCCGTTAAGGAAACGCGAAGCAGCTTCACCATCACCGGCTGATCGAGACGTACGTGCCGCCACTTGATGTTGACACGCCCTGCTCCCCCGAGGAGTGCGGCGAACTGATACACAACGCCGACACCCCGCCCAATGGTCGTAGCGATGGCGGCCCCGGCCAGCCCCAGCTCCGGGAGGGGTCCCCAGCCGAAGATCAGGCACGGATCGAGGATCATGTTGCAGATGTTTCCGATCCAAAGCACGCGCATGGCAATCGCCGCGTCACCCGCGCCGCGGAAGACGGCATTGATGAGAAACAGCAGCATGATGGTGAGGTTGCCGCCCAGAATGATCGCCGTATACTCCCAACCGCCGGCAACAAGCTGAGGGGAGGCGCCCAAAAGACCGAGGAGTTCTGGAGCGAAGAATGCACCAGCAACGCCGACAACAGCAGCGACGGCGACACCGATTGCGATAGCCTGGACAGCGGCAACGGCAGCGCCTTCCTGATCCCCTTCTCCAATGCGCCGCGCAACCATGGCCGTCGCCGCCATACTAAGCCCCATGGCAACAGCGAATACGAGGGTCAGCAGGGACTCCGTTAGCCCGACCGTAGCAATTGCATCGGATCCAAGACGGCCCACCCAGAAGACGTCGACGATGCCGAACAGGGACTCCATCGACATCTCGAGCACCATGGGAATCGCCAGCAGCCAGATGGCCTGCCCGAGGCTGCCCTTGGTGAAATCGTGGTGGCCTCCGCGGAGCGACTCCCGGACGGCCTCCCAAAACCCCTGTGCCGATTCCTGAACCTCCGCGGTCTCGTCCATTTATTTAGTGTAGTGGGTCGGCCTGCGCCAGCACGAAGGGGTGTATATTGCCGCCTTCATTCGACAGGAATCCAGACCTGCATAGCAGTGGGTTCCCGATTGGCAAAGGTGTAATAAGGGATCAGAGTTAACTCGGCGCGGCGAGTGGAGCGCTTGATCCAAGGCTGATAGAGAGGATCCGCGGCAGTGGATCGGACAAACATCCCACCGAGGTGCTTCAGGACAACGACGCCACCGAGAAGGTCAGCGCGCCGCTCGGGGCGAAACCGGTTCAAGCCGACCAGAGTCACATCGTAAATGGAATCAACGCGTTGCTGGTCAAGGCCTTCTATGCAGTACAGCAGCGGCCCCCGCATGACGGCTGCCTTCCCGGCGTTCTCCCGCACTCTGGGGTTCGCCATCATCATCCTGGGAGTCATGTCGAAGGTCAGGCGAACCCGGTCCCCCTTCTTCCAGACCCGCCGGATCGCGAGGTAGCGTCCCGGAGCACCTTCCAGAGCGCGCTCTTTGTTAATTTCCACCTTCGCAGGACTTGCCCAGGCAGGGATTCTGACGAACAGCGTAAACTCCTTCCGGTCAGGAGGCTCGATTCGCAGCTCGACGTCCCCATCCCACGGATACCCGGTCGTCTGGGTCACGACTGTATCGTTCCACTGCAGCCGTCCGGAATGATACAAGTGGACCCACAAGCCTTCGGCGCTTTCGCTGTAAAAGTAGCCGGGCAGAGAAGCCAGGATCCGCTGGAGGTTCGGCGGGCAGCAAGTCGTTTCATACCAGGGGTTGCGGATCGTGCTCTCACGATCGCCCCGTAGCGCCAGGGGAGTCCGGTAGCAGTAGGTTGTACCGGAGAGGGACATCCCGGCGTTGACCGCATTGTAGAGCACCTGTTCCAGGAGGTCTGCGAATCGAGCCTCACCCGTTGCGAGCAGCATCCGCCAGTTCCAGATCATGTTGCCGATGGCCCCGCAGCTTTCCGCGTAGGCGGTCTCGTTGGGAAGCTCATAGGGTGCGCCGAAAGCTTCGCCGCTCGCCCGGGACCCCACTCCACCGCTGATGTACATCTTCGTCTGCGTCAGATCCCGCCACAGCGTCTCGAGCGTCTTCCAGTAGGCCGGGTCTCCAGTCTCCATGTAGTAGTCAGTGGCTCCGCTTGCTGCGTACATCGCGCGCACGGCGTGACCTTCGAGATGAGTCCGGGATGTGAACGGCTTTCCGGTGAACAGGTAGCTGAGATCGCGGGGCGCAAGTTCGATCCGCGGATCGCCCTGGAGCAGGTAGCCCGCAAAGTCCAGGTACTTGCGAGATCCGGTGGTGCGATAGAGTTCCACCAGAGCGAGCTCTATCTCGGGGTGTCCTTCCAGAATCGGGCGCTTCCCCGGTCCGAACCGCTCGAGAACATAATCGGCCATCCGAATGCCTGCGTCGAGCAGTTTTCGTCCGCCTCC
>JADGHK010000566.1 GCA_019686145.1 Bryobacteraceae bacterium
CTGGACCCGCACGCCGATTGATCAGTTCATCCTTGCAGCCTTAACCGAAAAAAACCTTTCGCCGTCGCCCGAGCTTGATCGCCGCCGCCTGATCCGGCGCCTGTATCTCGACGTGACGGGCCTACCACCTACGCCGGAGGAAGTGAAGGCCTTTCTGGCCGATCGTTCTCCGGATGCCTACACGAAGCTGGTAGACCGTCTTCTTGCAAGCCCCCAATACGGCGAACGGTGGGCCTTACGCTGGCTGGACGTCGTCCGCTACGCGGACACGAACGGTTTCGAGCTTGATGCGGAACGGCGCCACGCATGGCGCTACCGCGATTATGTGGTGCGCGCATTCAACGAGGACAAGCCGTACGACCGGTTTCTCAAGGAGCAGATCGCAGGGGATGAGATCTGGCCGGGCAATACCGAAGCCCTCATTGCCACCGGGTTTCATCGTGTCGGCCCTATCCACCTCGTGGGCGGAAATCAGGACGAGGAAATGAACCGTCAGGAAGTGCTGACGGAGATGACCGCCACCATCGGATCTGCAGTCCTTGGCATTACCATCGGCTGCGCTCGCTGCCATAACCACAAGTTCGACCCGATCCTCCAGTCGGACTACTACCGGCTCCAAGCTTTGATGGCTGCCACCGAAGGGAAGGACATTGAAATTGCGAGCGCGGAGGAGAAGGCAGCTTACGAGGCGGCCTTGAAGGAATATAAAGCGCGCCTCGAACCAATCAAGAACCGCATCGCAGAGATCGAGAAGCCGGTCCGGGAAAAGCTGACGAACCAGAAGAAGGCGCTCCTGGAGCCGCACTTGCGTGAAGCGCTCGATACGCCGGAGGAGAAGCGCAGCGAGGAACAGAAGAAGCTCGCCAAGATTGCGAAGGAACAGATCGGTCTGAGCTGGGATGAAGTGGTGAATGCGCTGAGCGAGGAAGACCGCAGGAAGCGCGCTGAGCTGCGGCGTCAGATGCACGCCATTGCTCTGACCGAACCCGAGCCTCCTGCCACCGCCTACGCTGTCGTCAACATGGAGCAGGCTCCGCCGACGCACATTCTCAGGGTGGGCGATCACAAGCAGAAGCTCGATGTCGTGGAACCCGGCTTTCCGCTTGTACTCTCCAACTACGGCGTAACGATTCCCAAAGGACCCGTTGGCCGCCGGACTGCGCTTGCGAACTGGCTGACCTCCCCCGATCATCCCTTGACTGCACGCGTGATGGTCAACCGGATCTGGCAGCTCCGCATGGGCACCGGACTCGTCCCGACGCCGAACGATTTCGGCATGCTCGGCACCCCGCCGACTCATCCGGCGCTGCTCGACTGGCTTGCGGTCGAGTTCATGGAGAGCGGGTGGAGCGTCAAGACGATCGACCGCATGATTCTGCTTTCGAGCGTCTACCGGCAGTCAAGCGCGAACGACCCGGCAAAAGCAAAGATCGACCCCGACAACAAGCTCTACTGGCGGGCGAATCGCCGGAGGCTGGAAGCCGAGCATCTGCGGGACAGCATTCTCCGCGTAGCGGGGACTTTGAATCTGAAGATGGGCGGCAAGCCGGTCCGTGTTCCCATCGAGCAGGAAGTCTACGACCTGATCTTTTCCGAAGACGAGCCGGACAATCTATGGCCGGTGACGCCCGATGTGACCGAGCACACACGGCGCAGCCTGTATCTCCTCAATAAGAGGACGGTCCGGCTTCCTCTGCTGGCCAATTTCGATCAGCCCGACACGATGTCGTCCTGCCCGGCGCGCCCGGTCAGCACTCATGCGCTCCAGGCGCTAACCCTATTTAACAGCGACTTTATGCAGGAGCAGTCAGCAGCGTTCGCAAACCGGCTGAAACGGGCTTGCGGCAACAACGTGTCCTGCCAGGTGGAAACGGCCTATGAGGTGGCCCTTGCGCGGCCGCCCCGCCCTGCCGAAGTCGCGATGGCCCGGAAATTCCTGGCTGGGAAAGGAGCCTTGGCCGATTTTTGTCTGGCCCTGCTGAATCGGAACGAGTTCGTCTATGTCCCATAACGGAAAGCGATCGCCTCATTTCCTGCCAGCCGCCAGCCGCCGCGATTTGCTTCGCCTCGCAGCCAATGGCTTTGGCGCGATCGCGCTCGAGGCGCTGTTGCAAAAGACGGGTTACGGCGCTGGGGCGAAGGCTCGGGTGAACCCTCTTGCGCCGAAAGCTCCGCATTTCGAAGCCAAGGCGAAGGCCGTGATCTTCCTCTTCATGGTCGGCGGCCCAAGCCACATCGACACCTTCGATCCCAAGCCCGATCTGAAGAAGTATGAAGGGCAGCAGCTCCCGGAGAGTTTCGGCAAGGTGCCGAGCCAGTTCACGAACGGAGACACGCCGATCCTCGCCTCGCCTTGGACGTTCTCCCGGCACGGGGAGTGCGGCATGGAGGTCTCGACGCTCTTCCCGCATCTGGCGAAATGCGTGGATGACATCTGCTTTGTCCGCTCGTTCTACACCGAGAGCGTCGTTCATGCACCTGCCATGTACCAGGTGCACTCGGGACGTATCTTCGCGGGCCATCCAAGTCTCGGGTCATGGGTCACCTACGGCCTGGGCAGCGAGTCCGAGAACTTGCCTGCCTATGTTGTCATGCCGCAGCCGGAGGGGACACCCGAGGGCGGAACGCCGTGCTGGGGCGCGGGTTACCTGCCCGCTGTCTATCAGGGCACTCTCTTCCGCAGCGGGCCGACACCAATCATGAACCTGCGTCCTCCGGCTCATATGTCGCCAGAGCGCCAGCGCGCGACGCTCGACCTGCTGCAGGAGATGAACGAGCTCGATCTGGACGGCGAGTCGGATACGGAACTGGCCGCACGCATCGCCTCCTATGAGCTGGCCTTCCG
>JADGHK010000567.1 GCA_019686145.1 Bryobacteraceae bacterium
ATCTGCCCTTTCAGGCGCAGGCGCCGCGCTTCATTCTTGCCGCGCCCGGTGCGTGGCTCAGCGACAATCGTAATATCCTTCCTCATACCTCTTCCTCATCTCGGGGCGGCTGTCACCTCCGCGCTCCTGGTCTTAAACGAATAGCGTGCTGACGGACGTCTCTTCGTGGATCGACTGGATGGCCCGGGCGAGCAGAGGAGCCACTGAGAGCGTATGAATGCGCTTGCATGCTTGAGCCTCGGCCCGCAACGGGATCGAATTGGTCAACACGACTTCCCGCAAATTGGAACTCTGGATCCGCTCAACAGCCGGCCCCGAGAGTACCGCATGGGTGGCGCAGGCGGTTACACCGGCAGCTCCCGCACGAAGGAGAGCTTCGGCACCCTTCACCAGCGTTCCAGCAGTATCCACCAGATCGTCCACCATTAAACAATGTCTCCCTTCGACGTCTCCGATGATGTGCATCACCTCGGCGACATTCACCTGCTCGCGCCGCTTGTCAATGATCGCAAGGGGCGCTTCCAGACGCTTCGCAAACGCGCGAGCGCGCTCCACACCACCGGCATCCGGCGAAACTACCGTCAGATCGGCGATGTTGAGCGACCGGAAGTACTCAATGAAAACCGGCGCGGCGAACAGATGATCCACCGGAATGTCGAAGAAACCCTGGATCTGCGCAGCGTGCAGATCCAACGCCAAAATCCGGTCGGCTCCGGCCGTCTCCAGCAGACTGGCGACAAGCTTGGCCGAAATAGGCACGCGCGGCTTATCCTTTCGGTCCTGCCGGGCGTACCCATAATAGGGTAACACTGCCGTGATGCGGTCTGCAGAGGCCCGCTTCAGCGCGTCGATCAGGAACAGCAGTTCCATGATGTGGCGATCCACGGGATTGCACGTCGGCTGGATGACAAAGACATCCGCGCCGCGTACGTTCTCCTCGATCTGCAAATAAATCTCACCGTCCGAGAAGGCGCTGACCCGCGCAGCGGTCAGCTCCGAACCGAGATAGCGGCAGATCTCTTCCGCAAGAGCACGGTTGGCGTTTCCCGTCAGGATCTTGAGGCGGTCGTCTCTCATCGATCGTACCGGCTTTGTGGCGGCCATACTCTCCCACTTATGTGCGCTCGCAGTTGACGCCACCAAAGCGACCGGTATTGCTGCCTGCTAAGGGCCGACACGGCAAAAGCAGGTTCGTTTTGGAATGAGCGCAAGGCTTCATCTCGATCCGCCTTGCGGCCAAACACTCCAAACAGCGCAGATCCGCTGCCCGTCAGCCTCGCCGGCTGAGCTCCAACCTTGAGGAGTTTTCCCTTGAGCGCTTTTAATCGGGGGTGCAGCTTAAACACCGGAGCCTCGAAGTCGTTGGCGCCGCCGTCACAAGTACCCCCTTTGGACAGACCTCCATCGAGACCCCAGACAAAGCTACGGAAACTATTAATGGTATGTGACAAACCGTTGAAAGTCAAACCTCGCGAAAGCGCCTTGTACGCCTCGGCCGTCGACACGTGCAGGCGGGGAGCGACCACCAGCATTGGCCCGAGGCGAGCCGGGGGCAACGGGTACAGCTCTTCCCCGCGACCGAGACCAACCGCCGTGCCGCCCTCCAGGAAAAATGGCACGTCGCTGCCCAGCCGGGCGGCCAGTTCCTGCAGCGTCTCCATGGGCAGATTCCGTCCGATCAGGACCGGCAGGGCGAGCAGCACCGCGGCCGCGTCCGACGACCCGCCCCCCAGGCCGCTCCCCATGGGGATCCGCTTCTCGAGCCGGAAATGAGCGTGCCCCCGGACCTTCGCCGCATCCAGGATAAGCCCCGCAGCTCGGGTGACCAGATTATCCGGAATGTCCACGGAGGATTCTGCCGTGATGAGAGTGCGCCGCCCTGGCGTGAACTCCACGGTAAGATGGTCTGCGAGCGAAATCGTCTGGAAGACGGTGCGCAGCTCGTGGTACCCGTCCGGCCGCTTGTGCAGGACCCGCAGGTCCAGATTCAGCTTGGCGCAAGCAAGCAATCGAGCAGAGCGAGTCACAAACTAACTAGTAGTGGAGCAGCGAAAAAACTTCGTACTTCGCAAGCTTCTCGCGTCCATGGAGGAAATCCAGTTCGAGGACGAAGCCCAGGCCCGCCACTTCTCCTCCGAGCTGCGTGATAAGGCTGGCAACCGCTGCCGCGGTTCCGCCGGTCGCGAGGACGTCATCCACGATGAGCACGCGCTGCCCGGGCGAGATCGCGTCCTTATGAATTTCCAGCCGGTCCGCGCCGTATTCCAGCGCGTACTCGATCGACGCCGTTTCCGCCGGCAGCTTCTTCGGCTTCCGCACCGGGATGAAGCCAACTCCAAGCGCGTAGGCCAGCGTTGGAGCAAAGAAAAATCCCCGGGCCTCAATGCCCACGACTGCATCGACCTTGCAGTCCTTATAGTGATCTTTCAGGCTGTCAACTACGCAACGCCAGCCCTTCGGATCCTTCATGAGGGTCGTAATGTCGTAAAAGAGGATACCCGGTTTTGGGAAGTCCGGCACCTCGCGAATCAGGCTCTTGAGGTTTGTCATTCGATTACGGGAACTTCCGCATTGTAGCACTGGTCTCAAGAGCAGGCGTGCAGATCCCGGTCCTTCCGGCATCTCCAGTCATCCGGACCGATGTCTTCCAACAGCTTTCAAGTCTCCGATTCGAGGCAAGCCAGGAGAAATGCCAGCCTTGGCGCAGCCTCCGCGCGTCCGCCGAATCGCAGCTCGTTGTAGGCGAGGGTGGCGTCCCTGACGAGGGAGGCAGTCTCCGAGGGAGGTATGAGCTTTGCGAATTCTTCCGGCGTGACCCACACCGGCTTTTCAAAGCCCCGCTTT
>JADGHK010000568.1 GCA_019686145.1 Bryobacteraceae bacterium
GGGTTACAAGACGGAATCGGAACGCCTGGGCTGGTCGTTTGTCTTTCAGGGGCACATCCCGAAAGAACTGGAGTCCGAGCTGGTGGACCAGCGAGTGCCCGGTCTTCCCTGGTGGTGCAAGGTGAATGGCGCGTGCTGGAAGCACCCTGAGGGACCGCACTCGAGCATCGAAGACCGGCTCCACTATCCCGTCGTCCACGTTTCCTGGAACGACGCGCAGGAGTATTGCCGGTGGGCTGGAAAGCGTCTGCCGACGGAAGCCGAGTGGGAATACGCGGCGCGGGGCGGTCTCGAACAGAAGACGTATCCGTGGGGGGATGAACTGACGCCGGGCGGGAAGCATCTATGTAATGTCTGGCAGGGGCAGTTCCCGGACCTCGATCTTGCCGAAGACGGGTATTCCGCGCCAGCGCCCGTGGACGCCTTTCCGCCCAACGGTTACGGCCTTTACACCATTACCGGGAATGCATGGGAATGGTGCAATGACTGGTTCCATCCCACCTATCACATCACGGCGACACGGATCAATCCCGTAGGTCCGCCGGAAGGAACGACGAAGGTCATGAAGGGCGGTTCGTATCTCTGCCACCGCTCCTACTGCAACCGCTACAGAGTGGCGGCGCGCACATCCAATACACCGGACAGCGCCACCACCAATATTAGCTTCCGCTGCGTGAGAGACATCTAGCAGCGATTACGCGACCTCGCCGAGAATGCGTTCCAGCAGGCGTTCAACATAGGAGCCGAGGCGGGCATCGGCGGCCGGGTCGTTACGCGCGATCGTTTTGAGCTGGGGCTTGATCGGGTCGGCCTTCGGGCCCAGGACATCGATTACGTTCAGCGCGAGCATCGAAACGTAAACGCCGTTCGTGTCCGGCGGGGCCAGTTCAAGCAGCACGCGTAAGACTTCTTTGAGATCTTCATCCGTCCCGTAGCGGCCCAACGCCTCACAGGCGGCGATCCGGACCGAGGGCGAAGCGTCCTTTAGCGCCTTTTGAACATCGGAACGAGCGGCTTTCACTGCATCCGGACCGCGCATCAGCAGCCCCAGGATCGCCCAGTAGCGAACGCCGCTGTCGGGATCCTGAATGCGCTTTCTGAGTTCCGCCTCACCACCCTTGAGCGAGGACGCAATCTCCGCGGTCTCCATTACGCGCTTCATTGGGTAGCGGCTGTCATCGTGGCCTACTTCGTACGGCGTGGATCCCTTCGCCCGGCTTTGCATCTCGGCCTCCGGAAGGAAGCCAACATCCCGAATCCGGAGCGCGAGATCCTGCTGTGCTTTTCGCAGGCGGCGACGGATCCCCTGATGCTGGGGCGATGAGGCGAGGTTGTGAACCTCGTCGGGATCGTTTTGCAGGTCGTACAGCTCTTCCGGCGGCTTGGTCTCCCAGAAGTAGGTCTGCGGAGGCCGCAGCTTGCCCTGGTCGTACAACTGCTTCCACACCTGCGTTGTCGGGGTCTCGAACATGTACGCGATGTGCTGGCCGTAGATTTTGTGGGGCATGTAGTTGCGGATGTAGATATAGCGCTTGTCCCGGACTGTCCGTACCAGATCAAACCGCTCATCCATGCGCCCACGGAAGCCGTACACGTATGGCTGCTCAGGCGCCTGATACCTGCCGAGGAAGGCGTGGCCTTGCATCTGGGCAGGCGGCTTCATGCCTGCGAGGCTGAGCAGCGTCGGAGACAGATCGACGAAGCTGACAAGCCGTTCTGACGTTCCGCCTGGCTTGTAATCTTTCGACGCAAGGTGCCTGTACTTCTCCGGGATATGAATTATCAGCGGTACACGGAGTCCGGAGTTGTACGGCCAGCGCTTGCTGCGCGGCATCCCGGACCCATGATCGCCGTAGAAGAAGACGATCGTGTCCTCTGCCAGCCCGTCTTCCTCAAGTTGCCGGAGCACCCTTCCGGCCATCGAGTCCATCGTCGTGATGTTGTCGTAGTACTGCGCCCAGTCATGACGGACCTCCGGAGTGTCGGGGTGATACGCGGGCAGGGGCGCTTTGGCCGGATCGTGCACCAGCTTATGGGGGCGCCGGCGAATCTGGCTTTCGTGCGTGACGGTAAAGTTGAAGATGGAGAAAAAGGGCTGGCCGGGTTTGCGATTTCTCCAGTGCGCCTTGTTGCTCGACTCGTCCCACACCTTTCCGGTGTGCTTCAGATTGTAGTCTTCCTTTGTGTTGTTGGTGACGTAGTAACCCAACTCCCGCAGGTAGCAGGGGTACATCTTCATGGGCTCGGGAAGGCTGGTCATGCTGCGCATGTGTTCCGAGCCGGTCGACGGCGGATAGAGCCCGGAGATGATGGTCGTACGCGCAGGCGCGCATACCGGCGCATTGGACCATGCGTTGAGGTAGATCGTGGCCTTCTTCGCGAACTGATCGAGGTTTGGAGTCGTCGCGTACTTGTCACCGTATGCGCCGATATGGGGTCCGATGTCCTCGCAGGTGATCCACAGAATGTTCGGTTTTGCCGCCTCTGTGGCCCTGCCGAGGGCCGCGGCCCCCAGTGCCGTGGCAAAGGCCCGTCGCGTCGGCCTGCTTTTTTCGGTGCTCGATGCTGCCATGCTCACTTCTTCACCAGCGGAGTAAGGACGATCTTCCGGAACTCGACAGGTCCGTGGTCGCCTTGCAGAACCAGCGGTCCGGGTTGATCCTCGTACGGGTTGGAAGCGATGGCGGTGAGGCCTTCAATTTCCTGCCGGTCGATAATTTTCTGGCCGTTCAGAATGACGGTAAGGTCACGCCCCACGACGCGGATGTCGTACGTCTGCCATTCGCCCGCAGGCTTGCTGGCGTTGACTCTCGGCACAATGCGGCTGTAGAGTGCCCCGTTGC
>JADGHK010000569.1 GCA_019686145.1 Bryobacteraceae bacterium
CCTCATACACCTGGTCAAAGGCCATCGACTTTCAGTCATCCCTCAATTTCAGCGGCGAGAACCGGCCGCAGGATGCCTTCAGCCTGTCCGACGTCCGCGGCCTCGCAGCCTTCGACACCCGTCACCGGTTCGTCACCAGCTTCAGCTACGACCTGCCAGTGCTTCGGAACGCCGCCATGCCCCTCAAGCTGGCTTTCGGCGGGTGGAGGCTGAATGGAATCGTTTCCGTCCAAAGCGGCAATCCGCTCACCGTCAATGAACCCGTCGACCGCAGCCTCCGGGGTCTTGGCGCAGACCGTCCCGACCAGATCAAGAACCCGAACAACGGGCCGAAGACTCCCGAAGAGTGGTTCGACACTTCGGCATTTGTCCGGCTCCCCGATGCTCCGGGCGGACAGCGTTCCGGCACAGCCGGACGCAACACGGTCATCGGACCCGGGCTCGTCCAGACGGATCTGTCCGTAGTGAAGGCGTTTCCTCTCGCAGAAAGGCACGTCCTTGACCTCCGCTGCGAAGTGTTCAACGCACTCAACCGGACCAATTTCCTCAATCCCGTTACGAATATCGGGAACCCGCAGACGTTCGGCGTGATTCAGAGCGCCCGCGCTGCGCGCATCATTCAATTTGCGTTGAAGTACAGCTTCTAAGAGGCGCGAAACGCTTCGAGAGTCCAGGCAGGCTCTTCCTCCCGGAAGGAGTGCTTCAAAATGTAGACGTTGCCGTCGCTCGCCTGCACGCGGAACCAGGTATCGTCGGGACTGTACCACTGATCGAGCACTTCCTCGACATTCAGGACCTGCTCGCCCAGGTAAAACCGGAGCGGCCGCTGATCGGCCTTGTAGCCGGAATACGATTCGACCTTGATCCTCATGGCTCGGGCTGAAGATCCCGTCCAGGAGTGTGACGCCGCTAGAGCGACTTTAGAATCGCAAGGCATTCAAGCATGGCGCGGCCGTTGTGATACCCCGCCTTCCAGTTGTGGCCTTTATCCCCGGTTCCCCGCCCGTCCGGCGTTACAGTCGCATGCCACTCGCCGACTTTCCAATCCGTCTGGTATTTGTCGACAAAGTCGAGTGTTTTTTCAAACACCTCCCAGTAGCTGGCGTCGCGAGTCAGTTTGTACATCGTCAGGGCGCTCACAAGGGCTTCAGACTGAACCCACCACACCTTCGCCCGCCGGTCCGCCGGCTTCAAGAACGGCCCTGAGTCATAGAAGCCGCCCTTCTCTTCGTCGTAACCGTACTTCCTGGAGTACGCAAAGACTGCCTTGTGCAGATCCATCCAGGGATGAACCGGAACGCCGGCCACCTCCGCCGCCTCTACCAGCAGCCAGATGTTTTCAATGTCGTGACCGTAAGAAACCCGGGCATATGGATCTTCGAGACGCGGCTTCCAATCGCGGTCATACTTATCCGTGCAAGCCGCGATGTCCTTGCGAACGACTGAGTTGCTCTCGATGGTCATCAGCTCCAGCAGGCGTTCGCGGGCCAGAGGCAGTTTGCTTGCGCGGTAGTAGGTCGTCATTGCCTCCATCAGGTGCAGGTGAGTGTTCATGAGCTTCATCGAAGGCTCGCCGCCGCCCATGTAAGTCTGCTCCCCCGGAGGAGGAGTCTTCCAATCCCGGCTGAAGAATTCGATGTAACCGCCGTATTGCGAATCGTGAGCTTTTTCTTCAAAGAGCCTGAAGATTTGATTCGCAAACTCGAGCACGTCGGACCGCCTGCTCGCCATCGCATACTCGGACACGGCGTAAAGCCCGAACGCCTGCCCGTACATGTGCTTGCCCTGCTTCAGCTTCTCCTTACCCGTCGCGTCGACTTCCCAGAAGAAACCGCCGTGCTCCTTGTCCCACATCTGATCGCGCAGGAAGCGGTAGCCCAGCTCGGCGGCCTCCAGCATCTCCTTCGGCTGGTAACCTTCCCTGGCGAGACGCGAGAACAGCCATAGCATCCGGGCCTGGACGACGATCGCTTTCGTCCCGTTCTTACGTTCTCCGTTGGGCCCGAAATGCATGTGGTATCCTCCATTCTCGCGATCGAGCGACCGGGGATACCAGAAGCGCACAATGTTCTCGCGAAGGTTCTTCTCGAGTCTTGGAATGAACGATTTCGGATCGGGCGGCGGCGCGGCAGCCAGTACCGGCAGCATCGACAGGATGACGGCAAGCCTCATACTCTGTCGATGCTATGCAAAAAACCGCGCCGCTACAAGGTGGCTCTAGACCGATACGGACGACGCCGACTGAGATCGAGCGAGCGCCTGATCAAGGTCCCACAGCAAGTCTTCGACGTCCTCCAGTCCGACCGAGAGCCGGACCAGATCGGGAGTGACGCCGGCTGCGAGCTGCTCCTCGCTGCTCAGTTGCTGATGGGTTGTGGACGAGGGGTGAATTACCAGGCTCCGCACGTCACCGACGTTCGCCAGATGAGAGAAGATCTGCAAGCTGTCGATGAACCTCCGGCCAGCTTCATAACCGCCTTTGATGCCAAACGAAAAGACTGCGCCAGCGCCGGCAGGCATGTACTTCTGAGCCAGAGAGTAATAGGGGCTGGACGGCAATCCCGGGTATTTCACCCAGCTGACCAGCTCATGATTCTCCAGATGCTTCGCCACCGCGAGGGCGTTGGCGACATGGCGCTCCATGCGCATGCTTAGCGTTTCGACTCCCTGCAAAAAGAGGAATGCATTGAAGGGGCTGAGGCAGGGTCCCATGTCCCGAAGACCTTCGACCCGGGCTCGAATGATATAGGCGAGCTGGCCGAAGGTGTCCCAGAACTTCATTCCGTGGTAGGCCCGCGATGGTTCCGTCAGTTGAGGAAACTTCCCGTTCCCCCAATT
>JADGHK010000570.1 GCA_019686145.1 Bryobacteraceae bacterium
AATTGTCGCAACAACGCGAGCAATGCGTAGAGTGTATCAGAGAGGCCATTCCCGACCAGCCAGAGCCAGTCGGGCACATGGCAGACAGTGACCGTCGAGTGTATCAGAGAGGCCATTCCCGACCAGCCAGAGCCCGCGCGCGGTCCCTTGAGCGGGGGCCGGGAGTGTATCAGAGAGGCCATTCCCGACCAGCCAGAGCGCTACTGGGAGTATGTAACTGGAGGAGTGCGAGTGTATCAGAGAGGCCATTCCCGACCAGCCAGAGCCAGTCTATTCTACAAGAACGTGGCTGGCAGGAGTGTATCAGAGAGGCCATTCCCGACCAGCCAGGCCAGTTCACTTGTTGTACTCTATCTCCATGAAACTCGCTGCCGTCCTGGCTCTCGCCGTGGTCGTATCCGCCCACGCGGATGACAAGGCTCAGTTCACCGAAAACGGCGAGCTCATCCGGCCGTCGAACTACCGCGAGTGGATCTTTCTTTCTTCGGGACTCGGAATGACGTATGGCCCCAATCGCCCCGAACCGGGAGCCCGCCTGCGCTTCGACAATGTCTACGTCAATCCGTCGTCCTATCGCGAATTCCTGCGAACGGGCCAGTGGGTTGATGGAACGATCCTCATCCTCGAAGTCCGCGAGTCCGAGTCCGAAGGCTCCATCAACCGGCACGGGTATTACCAGGGTAGGCTCGTTGGACTCGAGGCCAATGTCAAGGACTCACGCCGTTTTCCCAAAACCCGATGGGCCTTCTTTGACCTGACTCCTCGCAACAACCAGCCAACCGCCAAGCCCATTCCGCCCGGCAACCGCTGCGAGCAATGCCACTCCACGCACGGCGCGGTCGATAATACCTTCGTTCAGTTCTACCCGGAACTCATCCCTGTCGCGAAGCGCTTCGGCACCTACAAGCCGCAGCCAGCCTCCCCTGGCGGGCACTGATTCTTCTGCCAGTGCGGACCTGTGGGCCTCGCGCGCCCGCTTGGGAATCCGGCGCGGCAAGCCTTCCCTTCCCCGATCCCTCTGAGATTCCTCCTGCATTACACTCGTTGGAGCTATGGGCCGCAGACTCTTCCTCTCTTTCATCCTGCTGGCCGCCGCGCTGCCTGCGGCTGGCGGGCTCCCCTCCAACGTTCAGTTAAAACCGGGCGCCGTGAACGCTGTGCGAGTCGGCGCCGTTGCGGTGTACGGCGATCCGGGATCGCAGCCTGCGCGCTATGTGCTTCTGACGCACGCGCGGCGGGATGTGGCTGCCGCGGGTGAGGCGGCCGTACGGCGCGGCTCAGCGGCAGTCATACCGGAGCGGGAACAGGAGTTTTTTACAAACCCGATGTCCTTCTGGGAGCAGTTCGAGACCGCGCGATTTCACGACTATGCGCAGCCGAGCACGAAGGTGCCGGTAAGGCCGATCCCGGCAGGACGTAAAGTTCGCGGCGGCGAAACTCTCGATCTGGACGGTCTCCAGTTTCGCGTGCTGGATACCCCTGGCTTCACCCGCGGAGCGGTTTCCTACGTCCTCGAGACCCAGGGAAAGCGGATCGCGTTCACGGGCGATCTGATTCTCGAGGGCGGCAGGCTTGCGGACCTGTACAGCCTGCAGGATGCAATTCCGGAGTCGAAGACGCGGGGATATCACGGCTATGCGGCGCGCGCCGGGGCACTCGTGGCAAGTCTACGACAGATCGCTCGGGCAAAACCGGACATCCTGATTCCCGCGCGAGGAAGGCCGATCGAAGACCCGCACGTGGCGATCGACAGCCTGATTCGCCGCCTCCAGTGGCTGATGACGAGCCACTTCGAAACGGATGCGCTTCTGTGGTACTGGGGCGAAGAGAGTTTACGCATCCGTTCGCGAAGCGTGCTCGACGGCAAGGCGGTGAACTCCATGCCCATGGCGCGGCAGGAGCGGCTGCCGTCCTGGATCGTCCCGATCGCCAACTCGCGATTGATTCTGTCGCAGTCCGGGGACGCGTTTTTGGTGGATGGCGGCTATCGCGACATCTTGAAGACCCTGGAGCAGATGCGCCAGCAGGGGAAGTTCCGGCGCCTGACAGGGATCTGGGTGACGCATTACCACGACGATCATACCGATCACGTACAGTCCGTCTCCGGCCACTTTGGCGCGCCGGTCTACCACACCGACGCCATGACCGACATACTGCTTCATCCGTCCCGGTACCGGGTGCCTTGCCTGACAACATCCCCGATTGCGGGGAAACCTCAGCCGGACGGCCGCAAGCTGCAGTGGAACGAGTTTGAAATGACGTTCCATTACTTCCCCGGCCAGACGCTCTATCACGGCGGCCTGCATATCAGGCGAAACACGGATGAGATCTTCTTTGTGGGAGATTCCTTCACGCCGTCCGGCATGGACGATTACTGCCTGCACAACCGCAATTTTCTTCGCGAGGGAGAGGGCTACCTGTACTGCCTCAATGTGCTGAACCGTTATCCGAAGGCGTGGCTCATCAATCAGCATGTAGAGCCGATGTTCCAGTTCGATGATTCGCACTACGAGCGGATGCGCCGGGAACTGCGGAAGCGGATGCAGATTATCGACGAGCTCTCGCCGTGGCCGGATCGGAATTTCATGATCGATGAGAGCTGGGCTCGCGTCTATCCGTATGCCCAGGAGGTTTCACCTGGCGAGTTCACGCTGGAGCTGCGGGTGATGAATCATTCAGCGTCAGAGCAGGATTTTCAGGTGAAGTGGCGTCCCCCGGCAGGCGTCCAGCTCATTTCCGAAGAAAAGAGTGTCCGGATACGGGCGCGGTCCGAAGGTAAGGCAACCGCGCGCTTCCGGGCTGTGCGGTCCGGTCTGCACGTCGCCAC
>JADGHK010000571.1 GCA_019686145.1 Bryobacteraceae bacterium
TCACTCCTTCGATTCGCGGCGCTAAGCTTCCTGTTCGTTCCTGTCTCTTTTGCACAAACTAATCCGCCATGCGACCGCACTATCGCCGGCTCTATGGCAGAGGCATATTTTCGTCGGAACATGGCGACCAAAATCGTTCATCCGGTGTATCCGAAGGAAGCGGTTGCTGCGAGAGTGACTGGGCTGGTGGTGGCAGACGTCTGCGTAGCGGCAGGTTCCGACAAAGCGACGGTGATTCGCGTGCTCACCGCACCGAACGCTGTAATTGGTGAAGCGGTGAGGAGCGCAATTTCTCAGTGGCGGTTTAGGCTGAACTGGTGGGCGAGCGACCCTGAGAAGCCGCATGCATTTGCCAGTAAGGTAGTCTACTATTTCGTCGAGCGAGACGGGCAATTTGTCGTACTAAAACCGGACGACGAATTTTATGTGGGTCCGGAGTTCGCTTTGAAACAGAAAAGCGTGAAGTTCAGGAAATGAGCAAGGATTCAGCGTATGGGCGCTGTCTTGCGCTCCCAGGGTTCTTGCCATGCAACTAGAGCGGCGAGGATAGATGCTCCGAACTGCGAAGATTCTCTGGCGGCAGCCGGGATTCTCCGGCCCCGCGATTCTGATGCTGGCTGCCGGAATCGTTTTGTCCACGGTTTGCTACGCCGTGCTTGAGGCGGCGGTATTCAATGTGATTCCGTATGAGTCACCCGCGCGCCTTGTTCAAATCATGAAGAAATCACCCGAGATGGGTGACGCTTATTGGAAAGTCACACGCGCGGATTTTGAGGTAATTCGAAACAGGATCCCCTGCTTCGAGTCGCTCGGATACGAAGCGGTGGCCCAAGGAACGGCGGCGGTTGGGGCTGAATCGACTCCTGTAACTGTTGCGCGCGTATCCGCGGGCTTATTCGATGCGCTCAAAGTACGCCCCGCCATCGGTCGCGGTTTTCGCCCGGAAGACTTCCGGCCCGGTGCACCGAGGGTTGCAGTGTTGTCGCACGCTTATTGGACACGTGCATTTTCTCGGGAGGCCGATGCCGTTGGCAAGTCCCTGACGGTGGACGGAAACAGTTACACGGTCATTGGAGTGGCTCCGCCACAAGTGAAACGCCCGGTCAGTAACGCTGACGTGTGGATTGCCGACGAGACGCCGGCGGAAGACCCCTCAGCGTCGACGATTGGCGACAAGCTGGTCGTTGGCAGGCTGCGCCAGGGATGCTCTCTCCGGGATGCCGAACGGGAATTGGCCAAGCTAGAGCCAGCACCGGGCAGGGACTCGAGTCGCACGCGTGCCCAGAGGTTCTTTGCACTCTCTCTGGCGGATCAGATTGTTGGTCCGGCTGCACGCATCCTCAACCTGCTGCTGGCCGCATGTCTTCTGATTCAACTGCTGGCTTGCCTGAACGTTGGACACCTCCTGCTCGCGCGCCGGATGAACAGGGTGCGGGATCTCGGCGTGCAAATGGCGCTCGGGTGCAGCGCCGGGCGGCTTTGCTGGAACGTCCTGGTTGAGGCGATGACTCTGGCGGCGGCAGCGGTTGGCATCGCGCTGCCGCTGATTCTGCTCTCGTTGCCTGCGGCCGGGGCTGTAACCACGGCAGCCATCGGTTCCGAAACTCATCCGGTACTCAGCATTCCAGTGCTTGCTTTCAGCATCGGAGCCGGGTTCGCATCGAGTGTCGTATGTGCAGTTGTGCCAGCGGTGATGCTCGTCCGGATGGAGATCACTGCACTCATTCACGAGCGCTGGCGTTTCAGCGAGCTGACCCTGAGTGCTTCACGGCTGCAGGATGTTCTGGTTGTCGTTGAGGTGGCGGCCGCGGTGGTGATCATGGCCGGTTTCGGGTTGCTTGCCAAGGCGCTGTACCAGCTGTCTTCGGTGAGCCTGGGTTTTCATCCGGAAGGATTGTCCTATGCGGTCTTCTCGGGTGGACCAGCGGCCTTTCCCTTATCCGCGCACAGCCTGGAGCGGGCTGCCGGCCGCATTGCCCGCCTCCCTGGAGTCGATTCGGTGGCAATCGGCAGCACTCCAATCCTTACGGGAGCCGCGATGAAGGCGCAGTTTGACGCACTTACGAATAGCGGCGAATGGACGCCTGTGCCGCCAGTCCTGATGCAAGCGGTCAGCGGAAGCTACTTCCGAACCATGGGTATCGCAGTTGAGGGCCGGAGCTTCGACAACCGTGACGTTCGTGGGGCGCCTTGCGCGGCAGTGGTGAACCAATCCTTCGCGAAGCTGGCCTGGGGATCCACGGACGCGCTCGGGAAGCGGATTGATGTTGGGGATCCGGGCCGGCGTGTTCCCTGTGAAGTTGTCGGCGTCGCTGCGGATACGCGCGATGTGTCGATCACTCTGCCGCCCGAACCTGCTGTGTTCTTTTCCCATCTCCAGCGGCGTGGCTCCGGTTTTGCGACGATTCTGATCCGGGCGCGTCAGGCCCCGAGTGAGGAGCAAATCCGTGCGGAAGTCGCCGCAGCGGATCCGAGCTGGCGCTGGGGGTTTTCGACCAACATTGGTGCTCTTGTAGGCACGGCGATTCGGCCCGCCTCGACACGTGCACGCCTGAACGGAAGCCTGGCAGCGGTCGCGCTGCTTCTGGCGGTGGGCGGCGTGTACGCCGCAGTCACCTTCAGCCTGAGCCGGGGTGCCAAGGATCTCGGTGTGCGGCTGGCGCTGGGCGCCGGGCCAGCGCAACTGATCGCTTTTATCTACAGCCGCTATGTCAGGCTGGCGGCGGCCGGGGTGTTGGCGGGTGCAGCCGCGGCGGTCTGGTTGGGCGGCATTTTAAGTGCAGGCCTGTCCGTAGTGGAAGTCAACAGGTTCGACCCGCTGGTA
>JADGHK010000572.1 GCA_019686145.1 Bryobacteraceae bacterium
GCTCCAGGACCGGTCCGTGGGCTGCGCAGCGGAAGCTGCGGCTCACTGGTTTTCCAGCTTTGACTTACCGCCATCGGCGGTTCTCCTGCGCTGCAAAAACTCGCCTTGCCTCCTGCCGCGGGGCTTCTGCGTCCGCGCGGCGCACCTGCTCCAACACCTTCTGCCTTAGCTGCTCCTCCTCATCCACGCGCTTCAGGCTGAGGTTCACATTCGAAAAACCGAGGATCGGTTCATAAAGATTTCTTGCCCGCTCCAGATCGCGTCGAGCCATCCAGAGCTTGCGCTCAGCCCGACGCCGCGATATCCGGCTGAGCCTGCGCGCCTCTCGCAGAGTCTCTTGCGCTCGTAGCAGATACCCGTCTGCCAGCAGCTCCGTTTCGCGCGGCCCAAGCTGAAAGCCTTTCCTTTGCGCCTGAGCGAGCTCCGAGATCCCGCCCCCAAGGTTCCGCAGAATGCGGACGTAGAGGTTGGCGAGACCGAGATGCGGATCGGGAGAGTCAGGCAGATCCGCTGCCGCCTGTTCAAACAGCTCCTTCACCGGCTCTGCTGCTGATAGCGATTCCTTGAGCGAGCCTTTCGCCATTGCCGTACGGGTGAGGGCAGCGAGCTCCAGATAACCGCGGCAGAGCGCATGCTTCCCGCGCAGCTCGGAGCCCTTCCCATCCAGCTCCAGCGCATAGCGCAGGCTGGCCTCCGCCGCCGCCCAATCGAAATCCGCGACCTCTCCGGTTGGGGAATTGCGGTATCCTTCGATGATCCGGTCCGCAGTGGCGACGTAGCGTTCACGAAGCTCTGGTTCGAGAAAGCGAATCAACGAATATCCTCCGGGAAGTCTGCCCTTTTGCTCCAGCTTCCGGTAGAGCGCCCACTCCTGTTCAAGCCGTTCAAGCGTCCGGGTCTTCGCTGCGGCCTGCTCCCGGAGAGGCCGGCTTTCTTTGTAGAAGCGGTAGCCCTGCATCCCGGGAACGGCGACGAGCAAGCCAAGCGCCAGCCCGCAGGCCATCGCACTCGCAGGGCCTTTCCAAAGCCGGATGTACCCCTTGTAGCCTGCGAGGAGCTTGCGCAAAGCCGTGGGGGCAGCCTTGTCGATGGTTGCGTTGCTTTCCCAGACTGGAATGCTCTCCTGTTCGGCAGCCGTCGGCCGGTCGGACAGAAACAGGCGGAGGTCAGAAGCAAATGCAGATGCGGTCTGATACCGATGCTCCAGATTTGGAGCCAGGGCCTTTTGGATGATAGCCCGAAGCGGCGCGGGACAATGCCGGGGAAGCGGCCTCGGCGCCCGCCTGGATTGAATCAGGCTCTCCAGCTTCCTCGTATTCTGCGCCTGGTAAGGGGAGGTCCCGGAGACCATCTCATAGAGCGTTACTCCAAGCGCCCAGAGATCCGCCTGCGGATCTACTTGCGCCCGCGTCAGGCGCTCCGGCGAGCAGTAGCTCGGACTGCCCATGTTGTGATGGGTCAACTTGCGCGTGAAGGTGATTACCTTTGCAATACCGAAATCGAGGAGCCGGACCTTTCCATCCGCCGCGAGCTGTATGTTGGACGGCTTGATGTCCCCGTGAACGACCGCCTTTCGCTGTCCGTCAATAAACGCCGTGAAGCTGTGAAGCGTCTCGAGTTGGGTGCAGACGTCCAAGGCGTAGCGCGCCGCCGAGATAGGATCCAGGCACCCTTCCGTCTTGAGCACGTCGGCAATGCTGCGGCCCTCGACGTACTCCATCGCAACGTAGAAGTAGCCTTCCCGCTCGCCAGACTCGTAGATCTCGACCACCCGCGGGTCCTTCTGGTGCAACTGCTGCTGGATGGATGCGCCACGGCGTTCCGCATCCGTAATCAATTGCGTCAGCGGATCCGAAGACTGCTCGATCAGCTTCAGCACTACCTTCCGCCCGGAGCGCAGATCCAAGGCAAGATAGACGTCTGTCATGCTCCGTCCAAGCTTGCGGAGAATCTCGTAGTCCCCAAAGCGTTTGACCTGCATCATTGCTCAGTCCTCTCCGGGACTTGCTATGTCCAGCTCGCCGCGATCAGCAGGCCCAGGGTCAGGCCGTAAATCAGGAAGGCGGCCTTACCGAAGAGCAGATGCGGCACACGGCTCGCCAGGCGACGCCGCCCTGCCGTTCTGGTCCGCGCACGAGTCACCTCGCGGCGGCGAGGTCCGAATCGGGAGCCAGCCACGAAAATCACGCTCACGTTGTCGGTGGTCCCGGACGCCACCGCTGTCTCCACCAGTTCTCTGGCGACGCGCTCCGCGTCGCCATCATACCGTCCGCAAATCTCGCCAATCTCGCGGGATTCCACACAACTGCTGAGTCCGTCCGAACAGAGGAGGATCGCTGCATCCGGACGAAAGGGCAGCTCGCGCAGTTCGATGAACTGCGGCTCCTCCGCCGTTCGATGCCGCGAGCCGACATTTCGAAACACTTCATTCCGGCGCGGATGTAACATTGCTTCCTGCTCGGTCAGTTCACCGTTCTCCTCCTGAAGCCCGACCGGGGAATGATCTGTCGTAATCTTTCGGACACTCCCGTTCCACAGCAGGTACATCCGGGTGTCGCCGACGTGCCCGACCGTAATCCGATCCTTGTCGAAAACCGCCAGGGTGAGCACGCAAGCCATCCCCTTGTGGTGCGGATTCTGCTGCGCCGCGGCGTAGATGGTATTGTTTGCTTCTGTAATCGCGCTCCGGACCACGGCCGCGGTATCAGGAGAGACGCCCAGTTGGCCGATTTCCCTGCGGATTACGTCGACCGCAGTCTCTGCAGCAACCTCCCCCGCAGCATGCCCGCCCATGCCGTCGACCACGAGGAAGACGCCGCGC
>JADGHK010000573.1 GCA_019686145.1 Bryobacteraceae bacterium
AATCGATATTTACTACGTGACGGCCGGCGTGATCTGGCCGATTTACCTGGCGGACGCCGTCTTCGAGATCGTGCTTGCGGCCGCCTGGGGCATTCTTTCGATGGTCATCGAAAGAACAGAAACTCGTATCTAAAGCGGACAGAGCCATCAGATGTAACCACCGTCACATATTTATAGCGAACTGAAGCGATATGGTAGGCTGGCGGTGAGTGACGGAGAATATCGCCCAGCTCGAGGCACACCGTTCCGCGTTGATGGGTCACTGCTACCGAATGCTCGGCTCTGTCGTCGAGGCCGACGACGCCGTGCAGGAGACGATGATCCGTGCGTGGAAGAGTATCGACAGATTCGACGGCCGTGCATCGCTGCGCACGTGGCTCTACCGTATCGCTACAAACGTCTGCCTCGATTTTCTTGCGGACCGCCGGCGCCGGTTTCATCCCGTCGACGAAGGACCTGCAGGCAGCGTCGACGACCCGCTGGAGCCCCGTCCTCGCACACACTGGCTGGAACCGATCCCCGACGCCGAGGCGCTGCGGGCTGACGCCGATCCCTCCGAGCTTGCGGAGATGCGCGAAAGCATCCGCCTCGCGTTCGTGGCCGCGTTGCAGCACCTGCCACCCAAGCAGCGAGCCGTATTGCTCCTGGTTGAAGTTCTCGGCTGGTCCGCCGCAGAAGTGGCCGAGAGTTTGAACACCTCCGTGGCCTCCGTCAATAGCGCTCTGCAACGAGCCCGCGCTACCCTTGCCACCCGTAACATTACAGAGCCAGCCCCGATGTCTGAATCGCAGGAACGCCTCCTGGAACAGTATGTGGATGCGTTTCATCGGTACGACGTAGACCAGCTGGCGGCCCTGCTGTGCGAGGATGCGACGTTCTGCATGCCGCCCTTCTCTCTTTGGCTTCGGGGTCCAGAATCCGTTCGTGCCTGGCTCCTTGGCCGCGGAGCCGGCTGTCGAGGTTCGCGCCTCCTGCCCATTGCGGCCTGCGGCTCACCCGCATTCGCCCATTACCACCCCTGCCCGGACGGTACCTACAAACCCTGGGCTGTGATCGTACTCGAACTCTCCGGCGATCGGATCGCCGCATGGAATTCGTTCCTCGATACCGAGACACTATTCCCGCGTTTCGGCCTGCCGATGCAGCTACCTGAGCAGTGCCTGCATGAGCGCGAAATTTTTTCTCAGGACCGATGATTTTAGCCTTCCCGGCCAGTCTGTACGGTTGAGAGGCTAAGAAAACCGCCTATAAACCGGGCCGTATCAAACGCACCCGGCCAGCCTCCGTAGAACGAAACCCTGGCGGCGGAACCTGCGAAGGAGATCCTCCCAGGGATTCGTTGAAAGATTCATGCAGAAACCAAGGAGTAAAGCGTGGCTATCAAACACCTGAATCCGTACATTGTATTCAATGGCGTTGCAGAAAAGGCGATTGCACTCTACGAGAAGGCTCTGTGCGCGAAAGTTCAGACCCTCATGCGCTGGGGTCAGGGACCCGAAGGGTGTGTGGCGCCCGAGCACAAGAACCTCGTGATGCACTCCGTCCTGCTGATCGGAGGGAATGCAATCATGGTCGCGGATACACCGCCCGGTAGACCGGTTCCCACGGACGGGAATGTGCGAATTGCGCTGGACTTTAGCGATCCCTCCGAGATGACGAAGTTGTTTGACGCACTCGCCGAGGGAGGTACGGTCAACCTCCCGATCCAGGACATGTTTTGGGGGTCAAAGTTCGGGATGCTGACCGACGCCTTTGGCGTTCACTGGCTGTTCAACTGCGAGGTTGGAAAAACCGGAGGGTAGATGATGGCAGGCAGCTCTTCAAGGAAAATATTCGTAAATCTTTCGGTCCAGGATCTCAAACGGTCCATGGACTTTTTCAAGCAGCTCGGCTTCGAGTTCAATCCTGCTTTCACGGATGACAACGCGGCCTGTATGGTGATTAGCGAGGAAGCGTACGTGATGCTCCTCACCGAGCCGTTTTTCAAGAACTTCACGAAGCGCGAGATCTGCGACCGGAACTCTCACACGGAGACTCTTTTGGCGCTTTCCTGCGAGAGCCGCGCAGAGGTGGACGAGATGGTCAACAAGGCGGTCGCGGCGGGCGGCAGGCACGCCATGGCGCCTATGGATCAGGGGTTCATGTACAGCTGGAGCTTCTACGATCCCGACGGCCATCACTGGGAAGTCCTTTGGATGGACCCGAAAGCCATTCCTCCGCAACCGGGCACGCAGGCGTAACTCTGCACGCCGCGTGTATCCAGCTGCGTCCACAGATGGCAGATGCGAGCCCAGGTTCCTCAGCGGGCCTGGGCTGTTTTCCGCGCAGCATCCAGACTCTTATCTGGATAGGGCGGAGCGGGCGGCGTCTTCACCGGCTTCTCTCTGATCTGACTGGACAGGTAAGCAATGGCTGCTTCGAGCTGCGCGTCCTTGCCGTTGAAGGTAGCGTGAGGGAGATTGTCGACGACGATGTCGGGTTCCACTCCATGCCCTTCGATTAACCACTTGCCCTCGGGTCCGTAGACGCCGATTTCAGCCGCAGAGGCAATGCCGTGGTCGGCGAGGGTATTGCTAGAGGTCAGCCAGATCTCCCCGCCCCATGTTCTCGTGCCGATGACTTTGCCCAATCCCAGCCGGCGGAATCCTTCCGTAAATGCTTCCCCATCGGACGCCGTCCACTCATTACACAGGACGGCAATGTGACCACGAAAGGCGTACTGCATGTTCCAGGTCGGCTGCCCAGTTCGCGGCTGCCAGTAGAACCACGCCTTCCGCAGCAGCTTTCCCAGCAGCCAGCTATCGATGTT
>JADGHK010000574.1 GCA_019686145.1 Bryobacteraceae bacterium
TCCAGGTTGTAATCACCGATGCCGAGGCCCATTCCAGCCTGCTCGCGGCCATCCTCGTCGAGGGCCACGCCGCGTTCGACTCCCTCCTCCGAGAACGTCCCGTTCTTCTGGTTGATGAAAAGGAGGCTCGGAGTAGAGTCGCAGGCAACGTAAATATCCGGCCATCCATCGTCGTTGAAATCCGCGGCTGCCACCGTCATTCCGTAGGAACCGCGGTGCTTCGCGATGCCAGCCTCTTCGCTCACGTCACGGAACTTTCCACCGCCCTCGTTTCGGTAGAGCCAGTGGCGCCCGGTAGGCAAGCCGCGGGGACCGCAGGCGACGGGAATTCCCTTCCACGTGCAGAAGCTGTTCTCACCAGGTTTGGGGATCCGCGCAAGGTCGAAATCTACATAGTTCGAGACGAACAGGTCCAGATCTCCGTCGAGATCGTAATCAACAAACGCGGCGCCCGCCCCCCAGTACGGGAACTTGCGGGCGGGAGGCAGCAGCCCTGCATCCCTTGTGATGTCCGTGAATGTCCCGTCGCCGTTGTTGCGGTAAAGAACGTTGTCTCCCCAATAGGTGACGAACAGGTCCTCGTCGCCGTCGTTGTCAAAGTCACCGGCGCTGACTCCCGACCCCCACCCGGTCCTCCGCAAACCGGCCCTCTCCGTCACATCTTCGAACGTCCCGTCTCCCTTGTTCCGGTAAAGGCGGTTCGTCGCCTCCGCTGGCACAGAGCTGAAACGAGTCCCGCCAACCAGGAAGATGTCGACCCACCCGTCGTTGTCATAATCAACGAAGGCGGCGCCGCCTGACGACGTTTCGAGGATGTAATTGACCGAGTTGACCTCACCGTAGATCGTGGGAGCCGCCAGGCCGGCAGAAGCTGCGACATCGGTAAATTTCGCGTGCCAGGGAAGACCCGACGGCTTTCCCCTTGGCATTGGCTTCACACCGCGGCTGGCGATGCCCTGCGCCCAGATCACTCCGAAGGTCAGCAGAATGGCAGCAGCTAGTCTCACAGCGTCCCCGTGGAACCTATGATTCTATCCGCAGCCGGCTGGATTCGGCGAACGGGCCGCTGCCGGTCAGCTCCGGTTCATAGCGGCAAGCGTGTCGAGGCTCAGGCGGCCGGTGTAGATGGCCATACCGAGGGCAGCGTGGACGTTCATCCGCTGGAGTTCTTCCACTTCCTCGATCGTCGTGATCCCCCCGGCAGCCGTGATCTCAAGGGACGTAGCCGCGCGCAGGCGACGGAACCATTCCAGGTCGGTGCCCTGCATCATTCCCTCCTTGTCGACGTACGTGCAAAGGAAGCCTGCGCAGTAGGGCTCCAAATCGTGCAAGACCTGCTCTGCGGTAAAGTTTGTCGACTCCCGCCACCCCTTGACAACAATCCGGCCGCCCTTTGAATCCAAGGCAATGAGGATGCGGTCCCGGCCTACCGCCCGACCAACATCGTTGAGAAACACGCTGTTCACGCCGTCGGGACCGAATGCGGCAGTTCCGATGATTACTTTGTCGGCGCCCTGCTCCACGAGCTTCCGCGCGCGTTCTACCGTTCGCACCCCCCCGCCGACGCGCGCAACAGCCTTCGACGCCACCAATTCAACCAAGTCGTCATTGGATCCGCTGCCGATGGCAGCGTCGAGATCGATGACCTGAATCACCGGGAAATGAGAAAACTTCCGGAGCATTTCCTCCGGCGTTCCACCTTCGAGCACCTTGTCGCGCCCCTGAACCAGTTGCACGACCTTGCCGCCCATCAAATCGATACACGGGATAATCAAGCCATTCTCCTTACAGGGATGCCGCGCCGGTCGAGGTGCTCTTTCAGGTCCCCTACCGTGTAAGTGCCGTAATGAAAGATGGAGGCGGCGAGGGCGGCACTCGCTTCTCCATCCGTCAGCACGCGGACAAAATCCTCGGGCTTGCCAGCGCCCCCGGAAGCGATCACGGGGATGCGAGTGGCGCGTGAGACGGCGCGTGTCAGCTCGCAGTCAAAGCCCTTCTGCACGCCGTCGGTGTCCATGGAGGTAAGCAGAATCTCCCCTGCGCCGAGTTCTTCCCCGCGCTGCGCCCACTCCACCGCATCCATGCCTTCATCGACGCGCCCGCCGCGCGTGTAGACGTTCCATCCATCGCCGGACGGTCGCCGGCGAGCATCGATCGCCAGCACCACCGCCTGGGCGCCGAACTCCTTACTCAGCTCCGTAATCAGCTCAGGCCGCCGGACTGCGGCCGTATTGACGCTCACCTTGTCTGCGCCAGCCATCAAAATGCGGCGGGCGTCGACAACGCTGCGTACGCCGCCGCCGACTGTCAGCGGAATGAACACCTTCCGCGCGGTGCGGAAAACCACGTCGACCATCGTATTGCGGTCATCGCTCGAAGCGGTGATATCGAGAAAAACGATTTCGTCGGCCCCTTGCTGGTTGTAGCGGTCCGCCAGTTCCACCGGATCTCCCGCGTCGCGCAGGTTGACGAAATTCACGCCCTTCACAACGCGACCGGCGGTGACATCCAGACAGGGTATGATTCTCTTGGCCAGCATCGCTTACAGGTCCACAAAGTTCTTCATGATCTGCAGCCCCAAAGGACCCGACTTTTCAGGGTGAAACTGAACGCCATAGACGTTGTCGTGCTCGAGGATGGCCGTGTAGGGAACTTCATACGTGCAGGATGCGGCTGTTGCGGGAACCAGCGGACAGTAGTAGCTGTGCGCGAAGTAGACGAACAGCCTGGCATTGACACCACAGAGCAGGCGAGCCGGTCCGTGCGGTTTCAGCTCATTCCACCCCATGTGTGGAAC
>JADGHK010000575.1 GCA_019686145.1 Bryobacteraceae bacterium
AGTCGCGAAACCGCCTGTTCCCAAGGTGGCGAACCCTGGGCTGGTTCACAACGAAATCGACGCATTCCTGTTGAGTAAGCTGGAAGCGGCGGGACTCACTTACAACCCGCCTGCGGATAAGCGCACGCTGCTTCGCCGGGTGACGATCGACTTGACCGGACTGCCTCCGACGCCGGAAGAGATTCAGGCGTTCCTGACCGACGATTCTCCCGAGGCTTATGAGAAGGTCGTTGACCGTCTTCTGGCCTCGCCTCATTACGGGGAACGGTGGGCGCGGCACTGGCTGGATGTGGCCCGCTATGCCGATAGCGAAGGTTTCAAAAGCGACGAGACGCGGCCCCACATCTGGCGGTACCGCGACTACGTCATCCGGTCGTTGAACGCCGACAAGCCGTACGACCGGTTTGTGAAGGAACAGATCGCCGGAGACGAGCTTTACCCCGGCGATAGAGACGCGCTCATCGCGACCGGGTTCAACCGGCACTTCCCGGATGAAAGCAACGCCGCCAACATCATGAACCGGCGGCAGGAACTGCTGAACGACATCACGGATACCGTCGCTTCCGCTTTCCTCGGCGTCACAGTCGGCTGCGCCCGTTGCCATGATCACAAGTTTGACCCGATTCTTCAGAAGGACTACTACCGGCTTCAGGCTTTCTTCGCGAATGTGCGGATTGAAGATGAGATGGTGCTCGATTCCGAGGAGGAGCAAGCCCGGTGGGAGCGACAGAATCGCATCTGGGAGGAGAAGACCCGCGACCTCAGACAGGAGATTGCGTCGCTCCTCGAGCCCGTCAGAAAGGCATTTTACGAGGAGCGCCTTGCTCGTTTCCCCGAGGAGATCCAGGCTGTTCTCACTATGCCGCCCGCCGAACGCAACCCCTACCAGTGGCAGATGTACTACAAGGCGAAACCGCAGGTCACGTTTACGGAAGAGCAGCTCGCCGCGCGGTTGAAGGGCGAAGCGAAGGAGCGCTACCGGCAACTGAAGGAGCGGCTCGCGGCATTCGATTCCTTCAAGCCTCCGGAAAAATCTCTCGCACAGGTGATGATCGATGCCTCGGCCGAGGCTCCAAAGACGTTTGTGCTGCGCGGCGGGGCTTGGGACGCTCCCCTGGACGAAGTGCAGCCCGGATTCCTCACCATCCTGGATCCGAAACCAGCTCTCATTCAGAAGCCGGCGGGAATGAACAGCACGGGGCGCCGGGCGGCGCTGGCGAACTGGATCGCGAACGCCGACAATCCGCTGACCGCGCGGGTGGCAGTGAACCGTGTCTGGCACCATCACTTTGGAAGGGGAATCGTGGGAACTCCGGCGGATTTCGGCTTGATGGGCGAGCGTCCCACACACCGCGAACTGCTCGATTACCTCGCGGCGACCTTCGTCGAGGACGGATGGAGCCTGAAGAAGCTGCACCGGCGCATCGTTCTTTCACGCGCTTACATGCAATCCTCGGCGCCGGATGAGAAGGCGGCATCGGTCGATCCGGACAACAAGCTGCTTTGGCGCTTTCAGCGGCGGCGCCTCGAAGGGGAGGTGATTCGCGATGCCGCTCTTGCGACGGCCGGTCTTCTCAATTTGAAGATGTTCGGGCCGGGTGTGTTTCCGCCGCGGCCCGAGGGCACGGCGAATAAGGGCGCCTGGAAGACGGAAGAAGATCCCGAAGAGATGAATCGCCGGAGTGTCTACGTCTTTGTTCGCCGGAATGCGCGCTATCCGCTCTTTGAGTCGTTCGACATGCCGGACACGCACGAAAGCTGCTCCCGCCGCCAGCAAACCTCGTCGGTCGCACAGTCGCTGGCCCTGCTCAATGACGAAATGGTGCTGGAGTGGGCCCGGGCCATGGCGGGCAGAGTGCTCAACGATGCCGGCCTGTCGCCCGACGCCCAGATTCAGCGGGCGTTCCGGCTGGCCTTCGGCCGCGAACCGGACTCGAATGAGATGTCGATTGCGCGGAAGTTTCTGGACAGGCACGCGACGCTGCTTTCGGCCCGGTTTGCCAGCGGGGAGAGTCCGCTTTTGCCGGGGAACCTCCCCGAGGGCGCCGACCGCGCCCAGGCTGCCGCGCTCGTTGATCTTTGTCATGTTCTGTTGAACTCGAACGAGTTCCTCTATCTGGACTGATATGAATCAGCCATTCCATCATTGGGCCGTTCGGACCCGGCGCGAGTTCTTCTCGCAAGCGGGAAGCGGCCTCGCCGGCATCGCCCTTGCCTCGCTGCTCCGTGAGGGCCGCGCCGCAACCGCCCCTCGTGATCCGATGGAGCCCAAGCCGCCGCATCACGAACCCAAGGCCAAATCGGTCATCTTTCTCTTCATGGAGGGCGGTCCGAGCCACATCGATCTCTTCGATCCCAAGCCCAAGCTGAACGAACTGCACGGACAGCCCCTGCCGCCGTCTTTTGGCAAGGTGATCACGGCGATGGGCACGGGCAATAACTCGCTGCTTGGCTCGCCCAGAAAATGGAAGCAGTACGGGCAGAGCGGGCTGTGGGTGTCTGACTGGTACCCGCACATTGCGCAGCATGCCGATGACCTCGCCGTCATCCGGTCCTGCTGGGCGGACGGTCTCAACCACGTCGGCTCGGTCTGCCAGATGAATACAGGCGACATTCTGGCCGGGCGCCCTTCACTCGGGGCGTGGGTCACCTACGGGCTCGGCAGCGCGAATCGCAACCTGCCGACGTTTGTGATTCTCCTCGATCAAGGGCAGCCGGTGGGAGGAGCGAAGAACTGGGGCAGCGGTTTTCTTCCGGCTGCTTATCAGGGAACGTTGTTCCGCCAGGGGGATAC
>JADGHK010000007.1 GCA_019686145.1 Bryobacteraceae bacterium
CAGGGCGCTTGGATGAATCCTTCGCGCCCCAATTCCCCTTCTGCTGGCCTTGGCGTAAGCTAGTAAGAAGGACGAATTTGTCTTCTGCGGTAAAATGGAAGACACGCCCACCCTATGATTGATGCCATCCTTGCCAAGATATTCGGGACGAAGAACGAGCGCGAGATAAAAGCATTGCGGCCGCTCGTCTCCGCGATCAACGATCTCGAGCCGCGGCTGATGGCATTATCCGACGCCGAGCTGGCGGCGAAAACGGCCGAATTCAAGAGCCGCCTGGACCAGGGAGCAACCCTCGACGACCTCCTGGTGGAAGCGTTCGCGGTCTGCCGTGAAGCGGGGCGCCGGGTTCTGAACATGCGGCACTTCGATGTTCAGCTCATCGGCGGAATGGTGCTTCACGCCGGCAAGATCGCAGAGATGAAGACCGGTGAAGGTAAGACGCTGGTCGCCACGCTTCCGGTATATCTGAACGCTCTCGCCGGACGCGGCGTTCACGTCGTCACGGTCAACGACTACCTCGCACGGCGTGACGCGGAGTGGATGGGCCGCCTGTACAAGTTCCTCGGGCTGTCCGTCGGCGTCATCGTGCACGACCTTGACGATCGCGAGCGCAGACAAGCCTACGCTTGCGATATCACCTACGGCACCAACAACGAGTTCGGTTTTGATTACCTCCGGGACAACATGAAGTTCCGGATTGAGGACTGTGTCCAGCGGGAGCACTACTACGCCATCGTCGACGAGGTGGACTCGATTCTGATCGATGAGGCACGAACCCCGCTGATCATCTCCGGTCCGAGCGAAGAATCCACCGACAAGTACTATAAGGTTAACCGCATCATCCCGAAACTCGTCCGCGGTGAGGTCATCGAGGGCAAGGAGCCCGGTCAAAAGTTTCTGACGGGCGACTACACGGTGGACGAAAAGCATCGAAGCGTCGCGCTGACGGATGAAGGCTTCGACAAGGCTGCCCGGCTGCTTGGACTTCCAAACCTGTACGACATCGAGCACATCGAATGGAAGCATCATGTCGAACAGGCGCTAAAGGCCCACGTTCTCTTCCATCTCGACAAAGACTATGTCGTCAAGGACGGCGAAGTCATCATCGTCGACGAGTTCACCGGACGACTGATGCCTGGCCGCCGGTGGAGCGACGGACTCCATCAGGCTGTGGAAGCGAAGGAAGGCGTCAAGATCCAGCGAGAGAATCAGACGCTCGCGACCATCACCTTCCAGAATTACTTCCGCATGTACAAGAAGCTGGCCGGCATGACCGGTACGGCGGAAACCGAGGCGGCTGAGTTCAGCAAGATCTACAACCTCGATGTTGTCGTGATCCCGACGAACCGGCCCATGATCCGGGTCGAGCATCCCGACATCGTCTACAGAACCGAAGAGGAGAAGTTCCGGAACGCAGCCAAGCTCATTAAGGAACTGAACGAGAAAGGACAGCCTGTTCTTGTCGGCACGATCTCGGTCGAGAAGTCCGAGAAGCTCTCAGCCATTCTAAAGAAGATGGGCGTCAAGCACGAAGTGCTGAACGCCAAGAACCACGAGCGCGAAGCGTACATCGTTGCGCAGGCCGGCCGCAAGGGAGCCGTGACCGTCTCCACCAACATGGCCGGCCGTGGCACGGACATTCTGCTTGGCGGCAACCCCGAGTACCTGACCCGGGAGCAGCTCCGCAAGCAGGGGAAAGATCCGGACCAGGTCTCGAAAGAAGAATGGGATGCCGTGTACCAGCAGGTGAAGGAGCAGACCGACCGGGAACACGACGAAGTCGTGGCTTTGGGCGGTCTTTATATTGTTGGTACGGAACGGCACGAGTCGCGGCGCATTGACAATCAGCTTCGAGGCCGCGCGGGCCGTCAGGGCGATCCCGGAGAGTCGCGCTTCTTCCTCTCCCTCCAGGACGATCTGCTTCGTATCTTCGGCGGCGAGCGAATCCAGAACCTGATGCTCCGGCTTGGGATGGAAGAGGACGTCCCGATTGAATCGAAGCTCATCACCAAGCGGATTGCCGCTGCGCAGAAGGCGGTTGAGGCGCAGAACTTCTCCGCGCGGAAGCACCTGCTCGAATACGACGACGTCATGAACAAGCAGCGCCAGGCGGTGTACGCACTGCGGCGCAGTCTGCTTGAAGGGAAGGACCAGAAGGAACGCATCCTGGACATGATTCGAGGAAGCGTTGCCGCATTCCTCGATATGCGCTGTGCGGAAGATCTCCACCCGGACAACTGGGACCTGGAGGGATTCCAGACAGATATCCTCACGCAGTTTGGCGTTCGCGTTGATCCATCCGAGCTCCGTCTTCTGAATCGCGCCGAACTGGAAGAGCACGTCTTCGAGCAGCTCATGCGGAAGTATGAGGAGAAGGAACAGCTCATTGGCGCAGAAGCGATGCGCGAAACCGAGCGGATTATCCTTCTCAATGTCATCGACAGCCAGTGGAAGGACCACTTGCTGTCGATGGACCACCTGAAGGAAGGCATCGGACTGCGCGGGTACGGCCAGAAGGATCCGCTGGTTGAATACAAGAAGGAATCCTTCCTCCTCTTCCAGGACATGATGGACCGGATCGAGGACGAGACGCTGCGGTACTTGTTCTTCCTCCGGGTCGAGGAGGGGCCGCGCCCCTTGGACTACGTGAACGAAGAGGGTCCCGAAGAGGACGAGCAGATGGTTGCTGTGAGCCACGAACAGCGCCGGGCTGCCCAAGCCTCGATCGAGGACTTTACGCGGAACATCCAACGCAAGAAAGAGCGTGAGCTCGCTGAGCTTCAGTTCGTCGGCGGTGAGAGCTCCTCTAAGCCGCAACAGGTGGTGAGGTCCAACAAAGTGGGTCGCAATGACCCCTGTCCCTGCGGCAGCGGAAAGAAATATAAGAAATGCTGCGGCGCTGCCTGATCCTGCTCCTGGCGCTGGTTCCCCTTGGAATCCGGGCGGCTGACAGCTCACTGCTGCCCGAGCAGATCGGAAACTTCAAGAAGTCCGATCAACTTCCTGCGCCTGAGCTGGATTCTGCTCTGGCAAACGAATTTGGCCTGGTGAGCGCGGAGTCTGTCCGGTACGGCGGCGCCCGGCCGTTTACCGTGACTGCCTACCGCCTGAAGGACCACACCGGCGCTGTCGCTCTTTGGCAGGCGTTCCAGTCCGAGGACGGAATCTGGCGGCAAACCGGCAACTACGTCCTCCACTTCACCGGCATCCGGCCCGGGAAAGCGCTGCTGGCGGACCTTGAGACCCGCCTGCCCGGACTCGCAGGCGGTCCGCCGCCTCCACTGACTAAGTATTTGCCCAGGAAGGGCTTAATCGCGAAATCCGAACGCTACGCCCTTGGTCCCGGCTCCCTCCAACGCTTCGAGCCCCGGATTGCCGGAAACCTCGTCCGGTTCGACTTGGGCGCCGAGGCGCAGCTTGCCAGGTACCGGGTTGGCCAGTCCAACGTAGACTTGGCAATCTTCTCCTATCCTACGCCTCAGATGGCCCGTCAGCTCCTGCCGGTCTTCGAGAAGCTGGAGGGCGCCATCGTAAAGCGGTCCGGCCCGCTCGTCGCCGTCGCCTTCGGTCCCCAGGAAGCGGCCTCCCAGGTGCTTGGTCCAATTGAATATCGCGCGAAGCTGGTGATGAACGAACCGACCCGGGACTATGACGGGAATCCGGGCGATCTGCTCATCGCCATCTTTGAAATGACCGGGTATATCCTGCTGTTCTGTATTGGAGCCGGGCTGCTCGTTGCCGGCGTTCGCCGTTTGTCCGATCGAATATTTGGCAGTTCAGATGCTCGGGATCCGATGACTCTGCTGCACCTCGAAGACAAATAACTTCAAATAAATCTCTGATTTACACGCAAAGACCTGCCGTTTGAAGCCAACGGCGGAATGGCAGCTCCGGCCGGGCGAAAATTGACAATCTCTCGCAAATAATTGATCTACAGGCACTTGAATCATTGACAGCCGTTTCGGTTTTTCCTCTTGACTTGCCATCCCCTCTAGCCATAACATCCAATCACACACAGGTTTCGACGGTTGCGTTTCCGTCGAGTCTGATTCTCCCATGAACATCACCCCCAGCTGATTGCTGGGGCAAAGAAATGCTCACCTTGGGTTCAAGGTGAGCATTTCTATTTTTTACCACCGTATACAAACCAATGAATTCATTCTTCCGGTTGCTAAACTAATGATATGCATCCCCATTCGGCCCGCCGGATGGCCTCAATCGGCTGGCGGGACCGGTTCGTGGCGCTACGGAATCTTCCCCCCTTGCTCAAGATGGTCTGGGCAACCAGCCCCCTGCTCGCAGGCGGTGGACTCGCGTTACGCCTGCTCGCTGCCGTCGTTCCCGTCACCGCGCTCTGGGTCGGCAAGCTCATAATCGACCAGACGGTCAAGATTATTTCCGGGGATGCCACTGGATCCATATCTCGAATCTGGCTGCTGCTGGGAGCCGAACTGGCTCTCGCAGTCCTGGGTGACGTGCTCGGGCGCTGCATCACGCTATGTGATAGCCTGCTGGGCGATAAGTTCACAAACCATGTAAGCCTCCGGCTGATGGAGCATGCCGGGAAGCTGGACCTGGTGTCCTTTGAGGATCCGGCGTTCTACGACAAGCTTGAGCGCGCGCGGCGGCAGACTTCGGACCGGATGGGCATGCTCGCTCTCCTGGCGTCCATGCTTCAGAACGGCATCACGCTCGTGTTCCTGTCTGCGGGTCTGGTGTGGTTTTCCCCGTGGTTCCTGGTGGTCCTCGTGGCCGCCCTGGCGCCTGTCTTCCTTGGGGAATCGCATTTCGCACAGCTTGGATACTCCATGCTGTACCGGTGGACCCCGCAGAGGAGGCAATTGGACTACCTGCGGTTTCTGGCCGCCAGCAATCAGAGCGCGAAGGAAGTCAAAATCTTTGGCTTGAGCCCCTATCTCATTCAAAAAGCGGAGGAATTGTTCTCCAGCTTCTACTTTGAGAATTGCAGGCTCGCCGTTCGCCGGGCCGCCGCGGGGAGCGCTTTAAACCTCCTGCCCACGGCAACCTACTACGGCGCCTACGCGCTGATCCTTCAGCGGACGCTGTCGGGCAGCCTCTCGGTGGGCGATCTGACGTTCCTGGCCGGCGCTTTCCTGCGGTCCCGGACGCTGCTCCAAACGATGTTCGCCAACTTGACAAACGTTTCCGAGCAGGCGCTTTACGTTAAGGATCTTTTCGATTTTTTCGACACTCAGCCAACAGTCGTATCAAAGCCCGGAGCCATTCCTGCCCCCAGACCGATCTCGAAGGGGTTCGAATTCCGGCAGGTTTCCTTCTCGTATCCCGGCTCCAGCCGCTTGGTGCTGCGAGACGTCAGCTTCTGCCTGGAACGGGGACAAAAGATCGCTTTGATTGGAGAAAACGGAGCCGGAAAGACAACGCTTGTGAAGCTGCTCGCCCGCCTCTACGACCCGACATCCGGCAGCATCCTCCTTGATGGAATCGACCTGCGCGAGTACGATGTCGATGATTTGCGCCGTGAGATCGGTGTCATCTTCCAGGATTATGTTCGCTATGACATGAAGGCGCGCGACAATATTGGTCTCGGTCGAGTCGAAGAACTGTTCAACCAGGAGAGGATCGAAAGCTCGGCGCAAAAAAGCCTGGCCAGTTCGGTGATATCCGGGCTGCCTGCGGGCTTTGATCAAATGCTGGGAAGGAGATTTGAAGGAGGCGTAGATCTTTCTACGGGCCAATGGCAGAAAGTAGCGCTGGCCCGAGCTTACATGCGCGATGCGCAAGTTCTCATTCTGGATGAGCCCACGGCGAGCCTCGACGCCCGCGCTGAGTATGAAGTCTTTCAGCGATTCTCAGACCTTACTCGCGACAAAACCGCCGTATTAATTTCCCACCGCTTTTCCACAGTTCGGATGGCAGACCGAATCCTGGTACTGGAAGACGGGACGGTTCTGGAACAGGGGTCGCACAAGCAACTCCTGGAATTAGGCGGAAGGTACGCGGAACTTTTCGAGCTCCAGGCGGCCGGGTACAGGTGATCGACAAATAGAGAGAGTTTGTCCACGACCATAACTACGGGAATGTTAGTCTGAAGTCTTTATGGCCGAGCATACGTTGCAAATCATCCCGCTCGGTGGCCTCGGAGAATTCGGCATGAATTCCATGGCCATCCGCTATGGCGATGACATCATCGTCGTCGACGCCGGGATGATGTTTCCTGACGCGGAATTGCTGGGCGTAGATATCGTGACGCCCGATTTCACTTACCTCGAGGAGAATGCCCAACATGTCCGCGGGCTGATTCTTACTCATGGGCACGAAGATCATATTGGCGCGGTCCCGTTTCTGCTAGGGACGCTGAATATACCGATCTATGGCACCGCATTCACGCTGGCTCTCGTGGAGCGGCGTCTGGAGGAGCACGAGCTGCTCGACCAGACCAGGCTGCATCCTGTGAAGCCCGGCCAAAAGATTACGATCGGTCCGTTTACCGTTGAATTCATCCATGTCACGCATTCGATCGTGAGCGCCGTCGCGCTCGCGATTACGACGCCCCTCGGCGTGATTATCCATACCGGAGATTTCAAGGTCGATCCGACTCCGACGGATAACGAGCTGTTCGACCTGCATACGCTGGCTGAATACGGTAAGCGGGGTGTCCTGCTGCTGCTCTCCGATTCAACGAACGTCGATCGTCCGGGCTATACCGAAAGCGAGCAGGCGGTTCGCCCGCGCTTTGAAGACATCCTGAACCGCGCCGAACGCCGCGTCGTCGTCTCCTGCTTCAGCTCTTCGATCCACCGGATCCAGCTTCTGCTGGACCTTGCCTCCGAATACGGCCGCAAGGTCGCCTTCATCGGAAGAAGCATGCTGAGCGCGACAGAAATCGCTCACAATCTCGGGTTCCTGCATATTCCCGATGGAATCCTGCTTCGCCCTCAGGATATTATGCAGGCTCAGCCCGGCAAGGTCCTTGTGATTATTTCGGGAACACAAGGGGAGCCGATGTCGGCGCTGTCGCGCGTCGCCGTGGATAATCATAAAAACCTGTCCATTGAACCCGGCGATACGGTCGTTTTGAGTTCCCGAATTATTCCGGGCAACGAGAAGGCCATCTACCGGATGATTAATCACGTGGCCCGGCGCGGGGCCGATGTGATCTATGGCTCGATGAACCCGCCGATCCACGTCAGCGGGCACGGCAGCTCGGAAGAGCTGAGGCTCATCCTCAACCTCGTCCGCCCTCGCTATTTTGTCCCGATTCATGGCGAGTACCGGCAGTTAGCCAAGCACGTGTCGCTCGCGCAGCACCTCCGCCATTCCGGGTTGGAAGAGAGCTTCATCCTCGAAACGGGCCAAACGCTCGAAATCGACCAATACGGAGCGCGCAAGGGCGCAAAGGTTCCGGTAGGCCGCGTCTGTATCGATTCGGGCAGCATCGACGAGGTTGTCGAAGATATGGTGATCCGGGATCGCCGCCACCTGTCGGAGGACGGCTTCGTGCTGCCGATCATCGCAATCAACAAGAACACAGGAAAGGCGGAGGGATTGCCCGAAATTGTCAGCCGCGGCTTCATCTCTTCGGAGAGCACCTCGGAGATCCTCAACCTGGCACGCCAGGTTGTCATGCGGACGCTCGAGTCCTCGACTGCCGAAGAACGCTCGGATTGGGGTGTGATCCAGGAGAAGATCCGGACGGATCTCAAGCGGTTCCTCTCAAAAGAGACGCAGCGGCGTCCTCTGATTATGCCGGTGATTCTCGAAGTGTAGCGGATAGACGCCGCGATGCCCGTATTCACCCGCGCGCTGCGGGTCGCTATCCTAAAGACGTGGACAGCCAGCCGGTCACTGAAAGTTATCTCGAAGATGCCTCTGGGTTCCGGGGATACGCAGAGCGGGTGATCATTCCCGAAACAGAGGCCGCGCTCTGCGAGGCTATGCGCGAGGCTTCAGCCGCCGCGATACCGATTACCATCTCGGGATCGGGCACGGGCGTCACAGGCGGGCGGGTAGCGCAGGGAGGATGGGTCCTCTCGCTCGAGCGGCTGCGCAAGATCGAAATCTTTGACGGCTTCGCACGCGCCGGCGCCGGCGCCTCACTGAGAGACCTCCAGGCGGCCGCCCGGCAGCGAGGGCAGTTTTATGCTCCGGATCCGACGGAGTGGTCCGCCTCCATTGGCGGTTCGATCGCGACAAACGCTAGCGGTTCGAGGAGCTTTCGATACGGCGCTACGCGGAAGCATGTCCGGGCGCTTCGTGTTGTCCTCGCTGATGGCTCGCTTCGCTCCTTCCGCCGCGGCGAGCCCATCGATTTTGACGTGCCGCTGATCCGGCAACCGGCAGCTCGAAAACATTCCGCGGGCTATCCACTGCGGCCGGGAATGGACTGGGTGGACCTGTTTATCGGATCGGAGGGCACGCTCGGCGTCGTGGTTGAGGCCGAGCTCACGCTGCTTCCCCTGCCTGAAGAACTCCTCACGGGCGTCATCTTCTTTCCTAGCGACGAAAAAGCCCTGCACGCTGTCGACGCGTGGCGTCCGATCAAGGGATTGCGGATGCTCGAATACTTCGACCATGCGTCTCTCGATTTGCTGCGGCCGAAGTTCCCCGCGACGACGGCTGCCGCGGCAGCCATTCTGTTCGAGCAGGAGCTGGAAGGAGACGAGGAAGAGATCGATCGATGGGAGTCGCGGCTGTCGGATGCAGGCGCGCTCACCGAATCCTCATGGTTCGCCTCGTCCGACAGCGACAGAGAACGATTCCGCCGCTTTCGTCACGCCCTGCCCGAAACGGTCAACGATCTCGTCAGAAGGAATGGCTTTACAAAAATAGGTTCCGATTACGCGGTTCCTATCCATCGAAATCTGGAAATGCTCGCCTTCTACCGGCAAAAACTGGACGAGCTTTTTCCGGAAAATTCTGTGATTTTCGGCCATATTGGCGATGCTCACGTGCACGTCAATATTCTGCCTCGCTCTCAGGCCGAGTTCGACCGGGCCCGCGAACTCATGATTGAATTTGCGCGCAAGGTCGTGTCGATGGACGGATCGGTCGCAGCCGAGCACGGTTTGGGTAAAAGAAAGGCTCACCTCCTGGAACTACAGTATTCCGCGGCGGATATTGAAGCGATGAAGGCCGTTAAGCGCCGGCTTGATCCGCAGTGGCTCTTAGGACGGGGAAACCTGTTCCCTGCCCCGGGTCTGCGATAATGGCGCTCGTAAGGTCTCTGTGAATGCGCCTGCTGGTTCGACTTGCGCTTCCGGTCGTCCTGAGCGCTCCCCTCTGCGCCAGCGGTCTTCTTCCCCCTCTTACCGAATCCCAGCAACAGGAAGCCAAACGCCTGCTTCAGTCCTTTAAGAGCCATCCCAGAGGACCGTTCCTGCGCATCCGCTGGTTTTGCAATGACGGCACCGTTCACCCGCCGTCGCCTCCCCCTTGCGTTGAGCGAGGAGGCGGGCGGCAGCACGCCGAGCTGAGCCCGGCGGCCCTCACCCTGGCGAAATGGGATCTGGATGCAGGCACGATCCTTGCCGGCATGACCTTTGAGCAGTTCTTCGATGCGGCCCGGGACCATTACCGCCTTCGCGAACTCGTACTCGAAAAGTATCTCGTCGATGTTGACGGCGGATGGATCTACCGCAGGGCGAACTCCTACCGGGGAGCCCGGCAGGCCGAAGATGAGGAAAAGGCGGGCCGCGAGTTTCTGATACGTCTGCTTTCTGATCCCGAGTGGACCCGGAAGCACTACTTTCTGGCGAATCAGCTGATCGGCGCCATCCCGCACGGGCTGCCCGACAGTACCGTGAAGCGGATCCGGACGCTCGCGACGGCGATCGCCGAACAGCAGCCAGGTTTTCAGCCCATCCGGTCAAAAATCCACTCCTCGCCCGACGACTCCGACCTCCAGTCCGTAGAGAAGTTTCTGGCTGTCGAAGCAAACAGTCCGGCCGTGAAGGCAATGTTGCAGGCGCTGGCGAAGCTGATGCGCGAGGATGCAGGAACAAGCGTCATCGCACGCCTGCCCGCGCTGCAGGCGAAAGTGCGCGGCAGCCCGCTCGAACAGCCGCTCCAGGCCTTTTCGGCGGCGTTCAGAGAACAAAGCGACGCGGACCGGCTGCAGGCCTCGGCCGCGGCTCTCAGCATGGAGATCTACAAAGCCGTCACTTCCTCGAAGAATGGCAGCCTGAATCTGGATCTCCTGGACCTCAACGCGCTGCTCGAGGAGATCGGATTTCGTTCCCGCTCCCCAGTGAAAGACCTTTCGCGCCGGCAGCTTCTCGCCCGCCTGACCCGGCATTTCCAATATTGCCTCGGCGCCGGTTTGCTGTCGCAGCGTCAATACGACGCCCTTGCCGGGGAGATGGCAAAGCTCGAAGGACAGGAGGAAGTTGCAGCGGATGCCTGGTTCAGCTCCGTTCGTTATCTTGCGAGGGCGGCGGAGTGGTCGCGGGCGACGGTGGCGCGGGACTTCGGAGAAGTGTCCGAAAGATGGGCCGACGTTGAACCTGCGGCCGGCGCGCTTGTGGATCATCTGACCCGCGCATCCGCGGCTCTGCCGTTGTCCAACCATCTGGAGCAGCTGATCTCCGACGCGAACCAGGTGGTCGGCGTCCGCCATTCGATCCTTGGCGAGGAGTCGGGCGGCAGCGGAATTGTTGGATTGAATCCAGGGATCGCTGCGGGAAACCTTGGAATCGTCAAGTCGAACAAGAGCGCAGCCGGAAACCTGAATCCGAGAGGGATTTACGTGATACCGGAAACGGTGTCGGAGTTGAAACCCGTCGCGGGAATTCTCAGCCTCGATAGCGGCAACCTGCTCTCACACACGCAACTGCTTGCCGCCAATCTTGGCATCCCCAATGCAACAATCCCTTCGAGTCTCCTTCCTCTGTTCGAAAAGCTGCAAGGGAAAGACGTCTTCTTCGCGGTCACTCCGCGAGGCGTTGTCGTTCTGAGGGAGAAGAGTTCCCTGACTCCCGAAGAGCAGCGCGCGCTGGCAGAGCGCCCGGCGATTCAGGAAAGAGTCCGCCTGGATAGCAGCCGGTTGAATCTCAGCGAGACACGGATCCTCGACCTTTCCGAAGTCGGGCTGAAGGATGCGGGCGTAATCGCAGGTCCTAAAGCTGCCAACCTCGGCCAGCTTGCTCGCTACTTTCCGAACGAGGTCGCTCCCGGACTGGTGATTCCGTTCGGTGTCTACTTTCAGCACATCAACCGCATCCTGCCCGGTGATACCAGGCCGCTTTCAGAGCAGATTGCGGAAGCCTGCGCGGAGGCGAACCGCCTCCGCGCTGCCGGAGCGCCGCCTGAGGAAGTGCAGCGTTATATCTATCCGAAGCTGGCCCGTTTCAGAGAAGCGATCTCATCCATGCCGCTTCTTCCCGAGTTTGAGAAGGAGCTGATGCGGCGCATGGAGCAGCGTTTTGGACAGCAGGGCACCTACGGCGTGTTTGTCCGCAGCGACACGAATGCCGAAGACTTGCCGGAGTTCACCGGGGCGGGTCTCAACCTGACGATGCCCAACCAGGTCGGCGCCAAGGCCATCCTCCAGGCTCTCCGCAACGTATGGGCGTCGCCGTTCAGCGAGCGCGCGTACGACTGGCGCAGCCGGATCCTGGAGGATGGCGAGCATGTTTATCCATCGGTCATTCTGATGCGCGCCGTGGCTTCGGATAAGTCGGGAGTCATCGCGACAGTAAATCTCGAAACGGGCAACCAGGATGAGTCTACGGTGAACGCTTCCGAAGGCGTCGGCGCAGTGGTGGATGGCGGAGTGGCCGAATCCATCCTGCTGCTCCCCAGCGGTCAGGTGAAACTGCTGCAGCAGGCACGGGGCAGATACAAAAAAGTGCTGAAGCCGTCCGGCGGCCTCCAGAATTTGCCCGTCTCCGGCGAGGATGCCGTTCTGACGCCCAAGGAAATTGAGCAAATCCGCCGCCTTGTAGCGAGCGTCAAAGCCAGATATCCTGCTGTCAAAACAGCGGCGGGCGAGGTCATGCCCTGGGACATCGAGTTCGGGTTCGAGAAGGGGCAGCTACGGCTCTTCCAGATTCGCCCGCTTGTTCGATATCGGCAAATCCAGACGCTCGAACTCTTCACCCGGCTGGATCAGCAAGCCGGCAGCGTCAAATCCGTCCGCCTGGATGCGGCTCCCGCTTTTTGAAACGGGGCCTGCCGGCGGCCAGGACCCGGTTCCCGGCCGGCTTGACATCAATCAGCAGAATTGATTATCTTTATGACTCATTCGTTGGCGCTTATACCATCGTCCGGAGACCCCAGGTTTCATATCCTCATACATCCTAAGCTGGGTCTTCGGAAGTAAGGAGTTTCTTGAATCAGCCTTACTTTATCGTCGTAGTCGCTCATTCTCTCCACGGCCGGATCCGCCGCATCCACGTTCCTCATCAAGTCGTCTACGCAGTCGTAGTTCTTGCAGTTCTCGGACTTTTCTCCCTGTTCGGGGCCCTCGGCAGTTATCTTCGTATGGCGTGGAAAGTGGCAAACTACAACGAGCTCCGGCAGGAGTTTGCAGCTCTCCAGGCCAGATATCAGGAACTGGCGAAGGATGCCGATCAAAAGGAGGGGCAGCTCGCACAGCTTCAGCTCTACGCAAGCGAAGTATCCCTGGCTTTCGGATTAAAGAATGCGATCGACGGCCCGCCGGACTTTTCCACGGAAAGCCGTTTGATTCCAACTTTCTCAGAGTCGCTGAGCGAGTACACCATGCTCAAGAGCGGAAGCTATACCCGCTTCCGCCGGAGCTATATCCGCCGCTGGCAGGATAATATCCGCCCGAGCCTGTGGCCGTTGAACGGCCGCCTGATGAGCCATTTTGGCAAGCGTGAGGATCCTTTCAACGGCAGCCCGGCGTTTCATACGGGCGTCGACATCTCTGCGGCCACCGGTACCTTGGTTCGCGCGACCGCAGACGGAATCGTAGCGCACGCGGGCTACGCAGGAGCGTACGGCAGGCTTATCGTAATCGAGCACGGAGAGGAGTTCCAGACCTACTACGCGCACCTCTCCCGGATTGACGTCCTGGAAGGCCAGGAAGTACGCCGCGGCGAAGTGATTGGCGCTTCCGGCGCCACCGGCCGCGCAACTTCCCCTCACCTCCATTACGAAGTGCGAACGGCCAACGGCACCCCCATCAACCCCTACCCATTTCTGGTCCGATCCGGCTTCGTCCAGACCGCCCGGCGTGATTTTCCTTTCTAAACCGGTTTCGCTTCCATAATCCGCGCCAAGTCCCCGATCTTCTGATATTCTGTTCAGACGGAAAGGGGACTGGCATTGCGCGCTCTTCACTGGCGAGTCATAACTTTGGGGGTCGGGATGTGCCTTCTGCTGGCTGCCTATTACCGGACCTCGTCGGCAACCCTGATGGCGGATACGGCGAACGCCTTCCTCGCGTCGCTCACTCCTGAGCAGCGTGAACGGGCAGTCTTCAAGTTTGAAGACGAAGAACGCTTTTTCTGGCATTTCATTCCGTCGTCGGACATTCCCAGGCGATATCAGCGTCCGCGGAAGGGACTGCCGCTATCGGAGATGCAGCCCCATCAGAAGCATCTTGCCCAGGCGCTGCTCACCGCCGGACTTAGCCAGATTGGCGCGATCAAGGCCACAACGATCATGAGCCTGGAAGAAGTGCTGAAGAACCTCGAAAAGGACACGGTAGGCCGCCGCGATCCCGAGAAGTACTTCTTCAGCATCTTCGGCACGCCGACCCGCGACGGCACGTGGGGCTACCGAATCGAAGGACATCACCTCAGCCTCCACTTCACCGTCGTCAAGGGGAAAGCCATCGGCGCGCCCACCTTCCTCGGAGCGAATCCGGCGGAAGTGCGGGAAGGACCGCGCAAAGGGCTGCGGACTCTCGCGAGGGAGGAAGATCTCGCCCGGGACCTTCTGGCGGCTTTAACGCCCGAGCAGAAGAAGGTCGCCATCGTCAGCCCGAAGGCCTATCCTGACATCCTGACGGAAGCGTCGCGCAAAGCCGCTCTTGAGGGCCAGCCCAGCGGGCTGCCGGTGTCCAAGATGACGCAGAAGCAGAAGGAGATGCTCAACCGGCTCCTTGACGAGTACGTCAACAACGTTCCGGAGGATCTGGCAAAGATCCGAAGGGATCAGATTGCAAAGGCAGGCTCAAAGATTTACTTCGCCTGGGCCGGCGTGGAACAGCGCGGCGGACCGCATTACTATCGCATTCAGACTCCGACCTTCCTGGTTGAGTACGACAACACGCAGAACGGTGCAAACCACATTCACAGCGTCTGGCGCGACTTCGAGGGAGACTTCGGGCTCGATCTCCTCAAACAGCACTACGAGACGAGCCATAACCGGCAGTAGCGGTCGTGCGTGATACCATGCGGGTATGAGGGCTCCGTGGCCGCGCGCCCGCGGCGTCAGCCGGCGAGCGTTCGTCACCGGACTGGCCTCGCTGCCTGTTCTCGCAAGCGCTGAAAAGGGACGGATTCTTCCACCGGATCGGGTCCGTTACTCCGATCCGGCAACCGAATTCACGCTGGTGCGCCTTACGGGTCCCGGCTACGCCAGCTACTTGCCTCCTGCAACGAACGCATGCATCTCACGGCGCGGCGATTTCCTCATCTTTGCAAGTGAACGTGGCGGCAGTCTCCAGGCCTTCCGGATGGAGCAAAAGTCCGGCGAGTGGCGCCAGCTGACAGAGGCAGCGAACCTCGATCGGACCAGCCTTCTTCTCGCGCCGGATCAGCGGAGCGTCTACTTCGCCGATGGCGCGAACGTGATTGCGCTGCGGCTGTCGGGGTTCCGGGAGCGTGTCGTTTATCGCACGCCTCCGGACTGGACAAGATCCCCCGGCCTCGCAATGACGGCCGATGGCCTGTATTTGCTCCAATCAGAATGCTCCAGCTCCAGGTCCCGGCTCCGGCTCATCTCGACGGGTCAACCGTCCGCTACAACGCTGGTCGAGACGGAAGGGGAAATTGAAAGCGTCCTGCCGCGTCCCGGGCGAGCGGCAGTCAGTTACCGGCGCCGAGGAGAAGATGGTTTGCGGCTCGTCGACTTCGGCGGCAAGCAAAACTACCGTCTGCAACTGAACCCGGGCAAGGTGCTGGCGGCAACATGGGCAAGGGACGGACAGTCGCTCTTCTATCTCCAGGCGCCTGTTGAGAAAGGAAAGTTAATCGCCCTAAGGGAATTCAATCCGGACACACGCAGCGATACCTTGATTGGTCCGACGAGCCAGTTTGTCAGCTTCTCCCGGAATGCAGACGCCTCCGTTTTTGTGGGCGCATGCGGCAGCAAAGCTTCCCCGCACGTTCTCCTCTTCCTTCGCAGCAACAAGCGGGAGTTCACTTTGTGCGAGCACCGGGCTTCGGATCCCTCTCAAGTAATGCCGGTCTTTGATCCGAGCAGCGAGCGCGTCTACTTTCAGAGTGATCGCGACGGGAAGCCGGCAATCTACGCGATCGACGTCGACAAATTGGTAGAGAAGACCGAGGCGTAGCGTCGCGGAGCGCCCAAAGCGCTCCGCGCGATCCTATCGCGTGCGAAACTTCTCCGAGAGCTTCGCCAGCTTTTCTTCGAACGACTCCTGCCTGGGTTGAGGCCGGCGCTTCTGCTGCTGCCTGCCGCTCCCTGCCTTTGCCGCCGCGGCCACCGGTTCCAGGGCCTTCATAGAAAGCTTGACCCGCCTGGCCTTTGGGTCGACGTCCAGCACCTGCACCTTGACAATCTGACCCACTTTTACGACGTCGTTCGGATCTTTCACAAAGCGGTTGGAGAGCTCGCTGACGTGGACCAGCCCGTCCTGGTGGACGCCGATGTCGACGAACGCGCCGAACGCCGTCACGTTGGTCACCACGCCTTCGAGCGTCATTCCAGGCTTGAGATCCGTGATCTCGCGGACGTCTTCCCGCCACGCCGGAGCCACGAACTTGTCGCGCGGATCACGCCCGGGCTTGCGCAGCTCCTCGCGAATATCGCTCAACGTGTAAATTCCGATGGTTGCGGTTTGAAAGCCTTCGAGCTCGACCTTCTCAATCAGCTCAGGGCGGGCAATCAGATCCGAAACCGTCACCCCAAGAGAAGCCGCGATCTTTTCAACTACCGGGTAGGATTCCGGGTGAACAGCAGTCATGTCGAGGGGGTTGTCGCCGCCGCGGATGCGGAGGAAGCCGGCAGCCTGCTCAAACGTCTTCGGGCCGAAGCCAGGCACCGCCATCAATTGGAAGCGCGACCGGAAGCGCCCATGCGTGTTTCGGTACTCGACAATCTTTTGCGCGGTGCGCTCGTTGATGCCCGCCACGTAACGAAGCAGCGCCCAGGACGCGGTATTGAGATCCACCCCGACCCGGTTCACGGCCGACTCCACCGTGCTCTCAAGCCCCTGCTTCAGCTTCTTCTGATCGACGTCATGCTGATACTGCCCCACCCCAATCGACTTCGGGTCGATTTTCACGAGCTCCGCGAGCGGATCCTGCAAGCGCCGTCCGATGGAGATGGCTCCGCGGACCGTAACATCGAGGTCCGGAAATTCCTGGCGGGCAATTTCGGAGGCGGAATAGACGGAAGCTCCGGATTCGTTGACCGTGACAGCAAAGACATCCTTGCGTCCGGACTGCCGGAGGAAGTCCTGAACAAGCGCCGTCGTTTCGCGGGATGCCGTACCGTTGCCGATCGCAATTGCCTTGATGCCGTGCTTGTCGAGAAGAGATGCCAGGGTGCGGACCGCGCCCTCGACGTCGTTCTTCGGCTCAAAAGGATAGATAACCGTGTGCTCCAGAAACTTGCCGGTCTCGTCGATGACAGCGACTTTACAGCCTGTTCGAATCCCCGGGTCGATGGCGATCACGGGCAGAAGGCCAGCCGGAGGAGCCAGCAGCAGATTCTCCAGATTCTCCTTGAAAACCCGAATTGCTTCCTCGTCCGAACGCTCTTTCAATTCGAGGCGTACCTC
>JADGHK010000576.1 GCA_019686145.1 Bryobacteraceae bacterium
GGCCTGACTACCTCAATGCAGAAGGCCGTTCAGTTGTTCCAGTACACGAACCGCGAATGGCAGTACGGGTTGTTCTTGCGCGACCGGTGGCAGGTATCGAGAAATCTCACGCTCAACCTCGGACTTCGCTACGAATATTACCCGCTGATCACGCGGAAGGATCGGGGCATCGAGCGGTGGGATCCGGCGACGAATCTGGTTTACTTGGGCGGTATTGGCGACGTCCCGCGGAGTGTCGGCATGAGCACAAGCAAAAGGTTGTTCGCCCCGCGCGTGGGATTCGCCTACCGGCTTGGGGAAAACACTGTGATTCGGAGCGGCTATGGCATCACGTATGATCCGCTGCCTTTCTCGCGGCCTCTCCGCGGCATGTACCCTGCCACCATCGGGTCGACATTCGTCTCTCCGACTCCTTATACGTGGATAGACACGCTCGAGAACGGCATCCCGCCCATTCCTCTGCCGGATATCAGCACTGGCGTGGTTCCCCTTCCGCCGACGATCGACATGGGGCCGCGCAGTGCGTGGGGCGGGGAACTGCACCGTGGCTACATCCAGTCCTGGAACTTCACCGTCGAGCGCAAGCTGCCGGCGGATTTTGTTGTGAGCGTGGCTTACGTGGGAACACAAACGGTGCATCAAATGATGGACCGCGACATCAATGCAGCGCCTCCCGGAGGTGGTCCGGCAGGCAGACCGCTCGCCGCAACACAGAACCGGCGAATCACTATGCTCATGTGGGATGGCTTCGCAAGCGGCAATTATCACGCACTGCAGACAGCGATTAACCGCCGCTTCAGCCGCGGGCTGTTTTTGAAGGGCGCCTATACCTTGTCGAAGGCCATCAACTGGACCGATGAGGATGGCTGGACCGGCGCGCCCCTCTGGAACTGGGAGCCGGTTCTGTATCGCAATCGCGCCGCCGCTGGATTCGACCGGAGACACATGTTCACGCTCGGCTTTGTCTATGAGATGCCGTTTGGAGCGGGGCGAAGGTTCGCCACGTCCGGCCCTGCGTCCTGGCTCTTCGGCGGCTGGCAGGCCAACGGCAACTTCGCGACCTATACCGGAACGCCCTTCACTGTGACTGCGAACGGTGCGGAATTGAACGCGCCGGGAAACACGCAGACCGCAGACCTTGTCGCTTCGGGCTCTGTCAAAGTGCTCGGCGAGATCGGGGCCAACAAGCCATGGTTCGATCCGCTGGCATTCCGTCAGCCGACCGGTGTTCGCTTCGGCACCACCGGCCGGAACACTCTGTACGGGCCGGGCATCTTCAACCTCGATCTGAGCCTCTTCCGCACCTTCCGAATTACGGAGCGGCTGCGGACTGAGTTCAAAGTCGAGTGCTTCAACGTGACGAACACGCCGAAGTTCGCGAACCCGTCGGCGAATGTGGGGTCGATGGTGCTGAATTCGGACCAGACGATCAGGTCTCTCAATAACTTCTCGTCCATCACCAACACACTGACGAACGCCGGCGTTCCTTCTGAGAGGCAGTTCCGATTCGGTCTGCGTCTCAGCTTCTGAAATTCAGGCTCTCCGCGTCTGCGGGGAGCCTGAAGTACTATGCCTCCTAATCGGAAAACTCTCCGTAACATTACCCAAATTGCCGAATTGCTGTTTCTACTTGCTCCTGAATGCTGCTAACTTGAGTGGACAGGCTGCTAACAGCGCACGGCACGGGGCTAGCATCTCCTGTTAGCCGTTGACTGCGTGTTCCAACTGTCACTTCATTCGAGCGTGCTGGCATGAGCGAGCTGAAAGAGATTGACCTGGGTGTCGTTATTCCAGTAGGGCCTGATTCTATCGCTGAAGTCCTCGATACGCTGGATAGCGTCGATCATTACCTTCTCTGCAGGAAGTGTGTCGTTGTGGTCGATGACTGCACGGACGACGGTACATATGACGTGCTCAGCCAGAGACAGCAGTCGCACCCGGATCTGGTGGTCCTGAGAAATCAGCGAAGGAACGGCCTGCAGTTCTTGAGTCATAGTTTGGCCGCTGCATATCGCTATCTTGTGGCCAACTATCGAGTCCAAACCGTCCTCAAGCTGGATACAGACGCCCTTTTAACCGGTTACGGCCTGGAAAAGGACGCCAGGGACTTTATGCTGCGGAATCCGGATGTCGGCATTTTCGGCCTTCATTCCGTCAACGCTGATCTTTCGGTGAAAGACTACCGCATGCACACGCAGCAGATTCAGTTCGAGCTGAGTTTCCGAAGGCGGCTGCGAGGGTACGGCCCCTGGTATCGGCACATTGCAAAGAAGGCCGTAGAGAACGGTTGGGGGCTGGGAGATAACATCTTCGGCGGAGCCTACTTCCTGACAACCCGCAACATCCGAAAAATGGAGGAGCTTGGGTACTTAGACCCTCCTTACAAGGGTTGGAACAGCAGCATGCAGGAAGATGTTTACTTCTCGATGTGCACCGTGGCCGCCGGCTTTCAAATGGGGCAGTTCGCCGCGCCTTGCGGTCCTTTGGCGCTGGATTGGAGAGAGCTTCCGCGTCCCGCGGCGGAGCTTCTTGCAGATGGATACAAGGTGGTGCATTCCGTGGATAAGGGAAGTAACACAACGCCAGAGCGGAACGGCGGGCTGACCGCTCGCGACGTCTTTCGACATCACCGCTTGCATTCCCAATTGACGCACGCGAGCGCGTGATCGTTTGGGGTTTGAAGAGTCAGATGTTTCCCCGGTTCGTCCGGCTAATCCAATGCCGGATCATTGCAGTGAAGTTGCCCGCTTCGGGCTCTGTCCTGAGCTGGCTCACTGTATAGCGCATCTTC
>JADGHK010000577.1 GCA_019686145.1 Bryobacteraceae bacterium
AAGCAAACATAGCACTCGCGGAGTACTTGCTTGAGAGAGGAGCCAAGGTGCATCTGGTGGCACATGATGTCGATTCGTCGCTGGCGCTACACCCCGCCGTGCATGTGAACCGGATCTCTCGCTTTGGTTCGATTCTGGTCAGCGATTTTCGGCTCTCAAGAGCGGGGCGAGCGGCTGCCCGGGAAGCGAAAGCCAAAGATCCGAACAGCCGCGCGGTAGTGAACGGCGGCAACTGCGACTGGCCTGATATCAACTGGGTGCATGCCGTTCACCACGCCTGGCCCTGCATCGATCAGGATGCCGCTCTCCTGTTTCGCCTTAAGAACCGCGTGACTAAGCGGGTATCGCAGCGAAGGGAGAAGCGCGCACTCCGGTCTGCGCGCCTCGTCATCGTCAATTCCGAGCGCACTCGCAGTGACGTCATTCACTTGCTCGGAGTGGATGATCGCCGGGTTAGGGTGCTGTACCTCGGAGCAGAACCTTTCAACCCGCCTTCCGCCGACGAACGATGGAAGGCTCGGCAGGAGTTCGGCTGCAATGCCTCGGAAGTGGTGGCAGTCTTTGCGGGTGCGCTGAGCATGGACAGCAACAAAGGTTTCGACACGTTGTTTTCGGCGTGGCAGAAGCTGTGCCAGCGGCCGGGCTGGAACGGACGCCTGATCGTCGCAGGCTCGGGAAACGGAGTTCCGGGGTGGAAGAAGAAGGCGGAAGCGGCCGGCATGAGCGAAAAAATTCTTTTCGCCGGTTTCGTCGACCCTATTGAGAGACTGCTGGCTGCAGCCGATATTCTCATTAGCCCTGTGCGCTATGAGGCATATGGCTTGAACGTACAGGAGGCAGTCTGCCGGGGCATACCAGCAATTGTTTCGCGTTCTGCAGGCGTTGCAGAGCGGTATCCAGCCGGACTGTCGGACTACCTGCTTCCGGATCCCGAAGACGCAGAAGACCTGGCGAACCGCTTGTGGCAGTGGCGCTCACGCAGGGAGGAGGCAAAACGTCAGTTCGAAGAATTCGGGCGCAGCCTTTCCAGGTATAGCTGGCGAGACATGGCAGAGCGATTTGTGGCCCTCGCCGAGGAAACAGCGGTGGAAGGAACATGATGTCGAGTATTCCGCAAAGAGCTAACGGATCCCTCGCGCCAGCAGCCCCGGTAACCATCATCGAACCCTCACAGGGATGGGTGCAGTTAAGGCTGCGCGAGCTCTGGGACTACAAGGAGCTGCTGTACTTCCTCGTATGGCGCGAGGTGAAAGTACGCTACAAGCAGACGGCGATCGGCGCCGCGTGGGCGATCCTGCAACCCCTGCTCTCGATGCTGATCTTTAGCATCTTCTTTGGAAGGCTGGCTAAGATTCCTTCCGACGGTGTTCCTTACCCGTTATTCAGCCTCGCAGGGCTGGCCCCGTGGACGTTCTTCTCAAATGGCCTGTCGCAGTCGGCTCTGAGCCTCGTCACAAGTTCAAACCTGGTGAAGAAGGTATATTTCCCGCGCCTGATCATCCCGATTTCGTCGGTTCTTTCAGGCTTCGTGGATCTGGGCTTGACCCTGTGCCTGGTCCTTCTCTTTGGGCTCTACCACGGGGTTTTTCCGACTGCCAACATTGTCTGGCTCCCGGCGTTCGCCATGCTCGCATTCATGACCGCGCTCGGAGTAGGACTCTGGCTATCGGCGCTCAACGCGCAGTATCGCGACATCCGCTACGTCGTCCCGTTCCTGACGCAGTTCTGGATGTTCGCAACGCCGATCGTTTATCCGAGCAGCCTCCTCAACGAGCCGTGGAAGACTCTCTATGCCTTGAATCCGATGGTCGGCGTGGTCGAAGGCTTTCGCTGGTCGCTTCTGAACACTGGGAATTCTCCCGGACCAATGGTAGCTGTTTCGGCGACGGTCGCAATCATCGTTTTGATCTCGGGAGCCTACTACTTCCGGGCGATGGAAAGAACGTTCGCGGACGTTGTGTAGCATGAGCGCGATCATTCAAGTAGAGGGCTTAAGCAAGCGCTACAGGCTGGGCGAAAAGGCCCGGCATCACTCCTTCCGCGACAAGCTTGCGGATATGGCTGCTGCCCCGTTCCGCGCGATGAAGAGGATTGGAAGCAGCCGTCCGGAAGAGTCTCCCCGCGAGCACTGGGCCTTGCGGGATGTGAGCTTCTCCCTCAACCAGGGAGATGTCACGGGCATCATCGGACGAAACGGGGCCGGAAAGAGCACGTTGCTGAAAATCCTCTCCCGGATCACCGATCCAACGTCGGGACGAGCGGAAATCCGGGGCCGGATAGGATCGCTCCTTGAAGTCGGCAGCGGATTTCACCCTGAGTTGACTGGGCGGGAAAACATCTTCCTCAACGGCGCCATCCTCGGCATGAAGAAGGCCGAGATTGTACGCAAGTTCGACGAAATCGTCGCTTTTGCCGAAGTGGAGAAGTTCATCGACACGGCAGTGAAGCATTACTCAAGCGGCATGTACCTCCGTCTGGCCTTCGCCGTTGCAGCGCACCTCGAGCCCGAGATTCTGCTGGTCGACGAAGTTCTTGCTGTCGGTGATGCAGCTTTTCAGAAGAAGTGCCTGGGCAAGATGAGCGAAGTGGCGAATGCGGGCCGGACAATCATCTTCGTGAGCCACAGCATGTCTGCCATACAGGCACTTTGTACCCGCGGCATCGTGCTGTCGGGAGGCAGGCTGTGTTATGACGGCCCGATTCATGACGCGGTCCGCTACTACCTCAATACGCTTGAGCAATCGAGCAGCGAGCCCTTGACAGAGCGCAAAGACCGGGCAGGA
>JADGHK010000578.1 GCA_019686145.1 Bryobacteraceae bacterium
ACGGTCAGCCGCGGAGTGACGCGCCAGTCATTCTGGAAATAGAAGCCCATGTAATGCTGCGAATCGAACCGGTTCGCATTGCGCGGGAAGCTGCCGCCGCCCGGAAGCCCGAGCAGGAAGGACGCCATCGTGGAACCGCTGCCGGTCGCACCGGTGTCGTAACGCTGCCGCGTCCAATTCGAGTTAAAGTCGAACTGGCCGCTTTGGTTGCCCCAACTGCCGGAGGCATCCTGGAGCACGCGGTACTCACCGCCATAATGCAGCGTCATGTTGCCTCTCACGTGCGTCACGTTCGCATTCCAGTTGTAGTAGGTGGTGTTTGTGTAGTTGCCGGCGCTCCCGCCGATATCGCCGAACAGGCCCGTGATACGCGGGAAGGAGACTTTGTCCATCTTTGAGACATAGTCCTGGCTGAACCCGAGCTCCGCAGGATTGAAGCCGGCGCCATGGTCGTAACTGGGCTCAACGTAACGCGTGATGTTGAACCGCAGGTTCAGGATCTTGGTTGGACTCAAGGTATAAACGTGGTCGACGCCAAGCCCCCTGTTAATTCGAGTTAAGTAGTTGCCGGTCGTGATGTTGTCGAAATCGTCGCCGGTGAACTCATCCATGTGGCTCCAGCGGATGGTCGCAAACGTCTTGTGGGAGTTGTTCCAGTTATGATCGACGCGTGTCAGGAACGTGGCCATTTTGTTCTGCCGCGTCGAGTCCGGCGTGAAATTGTTCGCGGTGCTGCTGGTCGGCTGGTTCGGTGTGTTTGGTAAGGGGATGTACTTCAAAATATTCAACGCGATCGGACTCAGCCGGCTGACAGGAATCTTATTGCCTGGGAAGGGCTGACGGTAGCCGAACATCGGGTTCTGCACTTCAACGCCGTTCTGAGTGATGGTGCGTCGAGTGTCCACGGTCATCGGGTCGTAGATCGTGATCGGAACAACAGTACGCACACCGCCGATGGTCTGGGTGGTCCAGGAACTCGTGAAATCGCCCTGGCGTTCTGCTTCCGTCGGAACGCTGCGCGTCCCGGCCCGCGGATCCTGATTCCGGATTCCTTCGTAGGACAGAAAGAAGAAAGTCTTATCCCGGCCTTGGTACAGCTTGGGAATGTATACAGGACCACCCAGCGTGCCGCCGTAGAGGTTGTAGCGGGTCCTCGACTTAGGCAGCCCCGAGCGATTCGCCTGAAAGGTGTTCGCTGAATAAGCGTCGTTGCGATTGAACTCGTAGAGGTTCCCGTGATAGGCATTGGTGCCCGATCTGATTGATACGTTCAGCGTGCCGCCCGCCTGGCGCCCGTACTGGGCGTCGTAGGCGTTCGACATGATGCGGAACTCCGCAACCGCATCGGCCGGCGGAATGAAGGCCACCTTGTCGCGGTTCTGGTTCGGCATGCCGTCCAGCAGGAACTCATTGGATCTGTCGTCACGACCACCATTGACGCGAATGGCCGAAGCAGCGTTCTTCGACCACATCATCGCCACGTTATTGTTCTGGTCCACTTGCTGAACACCCGGTGACATCGTCGCAAGCTGGAAAGGAATACGAGACATCACCGGCATTTCCTCGAGGACTTCGCGCTCGATGACCGTACCGGAGGTAGCCGTGGTTGTATCAATCAAGGGCGCCTCCGCGACCACCGTAATCTTATCGGAGACCTCTCCAACCTCGAGCACAAGGTCCACCTGCTTCATGTCTGCAGTCTGGAGAACGATGCCCCTGCGCTCGCTTGTCTTGAAGCCCGGAGCGCTAACTACAATACGGTAGCTGCCGGGGTTCAGGAAACGGACCGTCCACGAGCCCTGTTCGTTTGTTGTCGTGTCCTGCTTGACGTTGGTGGCCTCGGAGATCACACTCACTGTGGCTCCCGGAACGACTCCACCCTGCGGATCTGTCACCCTGCCTTCGAGGTTGGCACGCGCCTCCTGCCCGTAGACGCTGCCGCAGAGTAAACACAAAACGACAGAAACAACGAGAGCACACACTGCTCTTCTACGCATAAACGGCACCTCCCTGTTACGTAACAACCCTCACGACAAGCCCGTCAACGCCTGAATTCATCTCCAGGCATCCTTGAGCGGAAATGTGGTTTCGAGCACAAATGGGGACGTCGTTGCTCCCTGAACCGTCCGCTTTGTCAGATGAAAACCACACACGGCCGCGCGGGCTACTGAAATTGAGGCCACATAGCCCCAATTATTCTTACCTATGTCGACGTGACCGGTCTTACTTCATAAGTGATCCCGAACGCTAACGGACGAAAATACCAAGCCACGAAACTCTCAATTTTCTGGAAAAGCGGCAGGCTGGAGATACACTTGTCGACCCCTGAGCCCCTGTAAAAGGTGCTGCGAAGCAACACATTCAAGGCGTCGATTCTATAAATAGGTGGACAGCCGGGTCAAGAGTAGGCTCGCTCGTTAGCCTGCTTAGGCGAGGTGAAATATGTGAGGGATTGGACGCATCTGCTCATCCGGATTTCCCTGCCCCTCAAAAAATTGGGCCATCTCTGCCTGCCACCGCTGATTCACGTCGGTTTTGGCCATGGCATCGAGAGCGGCTTGAAAATCCTCCGTCTCCAGGTAGCCGATCAGCAGACCGTCGTCTCGCAGAAACAGCGAATAATTTCGCCAGCCCGCTGCTCGAAGCGCCTCCAGCATCTCCGGCCATACCGCCTGATGGCGCGCCTTGTACTCCTCCAGCCTGTCCAGCTTCACTTGAAGACAGAAGCAGATCCGTTGTTCCTTCATCGTGCTTGCCCGATGGATTTCAAATACTCCTCAAC
>JADGHK010000579.1 GCA_019686145.1 Bryobacteraceae bacterium
GCCTTCCCTCCCATCCTGCCCGCCCGACGCGTCTCGGGTGCGGACTGAATCGGCTTTTTGCCCTGCCGATGCATCATCACTCATACAGACGGCCCTCGGAGTCCAATATTAACCGCACTCGTGGAAACGATGCCGTGTCCAGGAAAGTTCCCGGTATACTGGCGGGGTGCGCGCACAGCTGGAACGGTATTTCGAGTTCGACAAGCTCAAAACGGACTGGCGAACGGAGATTTTGGCGGGTTTTACCACGTTCGTCACGATGGCTTACATCGTCTTTGTAAATCCTTCGATGCTCTCTGAGACCGGCATGCCTTATCCGGCCGTCATGGCGGCGACGTGCTTGTCCGCCGCATTCGGAAGCATCCTGATGGGAGTACTGGCGAGGTATCCAATCGCGCTCGCGCCGGGAATGGGCCTCAACGCTTACTTCACGTACACGGTTGTCGGCGGAATGGGTCTCTCATGGGAAGTGGCGCTCGGGGCTGTATTCCTGTCCGGCGTCGCCTTTCTGCTGCTGACCGCCGTTGGCGTTCGCCAGCTCATCCTTTCCGCCATCCCGCCTCAGCTATACGCGGCCGTCGCCGTCGGAATCGGCATCTTCATTGCCCTCATCGGATTTCGCAATTCCGGATTGATCGTTGCCAGCCCTTCGACGACGGTTACTTTGGGAGATCTTTCCAACCCGCACACCCTGCTGGCCCTCTTTGGCCTGCTGCTCACGGCAGTGCTGCTTTCCTGGCGAGTGCGGGCGGCTATGCTGATCGGGGTCCTTGCCACCGCCTGCGTGGGGATCTCCTTCGGGCTCGTGAAATGGTCGCCTCGGTACTTCAGCCTCTCCGAGCTCGGCGGCACGATGTTGCAGCTCAATGTGAAGGACGCGCTTCAACTGGGCCTGCTCGAGATTGTCTTCGTGTTCCTGTTCGTCGACCTCTTCGATAACATTGGTACGCTCATCGGGGTAGGGAAGAAGGCAAAGCTGTTTGACCAGGCGAATCGCATTCCCAGGCTCAATCAGATCCTGCTGTCGGATGCGAGTGCAACGCTGTTCGGTTCACTGGCCGGAACCTCCACGGTAGTGAGCTATATAGAAAGCGCTGCGGGCGTGGTCGCAGGAGGAAGATCCGGAGTTACGGCCATCGTTGCCGGTCTGCTCTTCCTTGTTGCCCTTTTCGTCGCGCCGCTGTTTGGCGCGATTCCACCGTCAGCCACTGCGCCCGCTCTTATCCTCGTGGGCGCTCTCATGATTTCTCACACAAGCGAGATCGCCTGGTCGGATCCGGTCATCGCCATTCCAGCATTTCTGACGATCACGACCATCCCGCTGACGTTCAGCATCGCCAATGGGCTCGCGTTTGGCTTTACAGCCTATGCCCTGCTCCGAATCCTGCGGGGCGAGTTTCGCAACGTGCACTGGCTGACCTACGTCCTGGCGGCCGTGTTCCTCATTCGCTTTATCTATCTCGGGCGCGGATAGCAGCGCCGAGACGGGTCACCGCAGGTGCTCTCGGGCTCGAATAAAAACGTCGCGCAGCATCTGTTCCGTCAGCCTTCCCGTAGACGTATTTTGCTGGCTTGGGTGGTAGGAGGAGATGAGCAGGGGCTGTCCCGAAGCAATATAGTGTTCTCTGTCGTGCGCGAAGGTGAACGCTGAACGGCTGGCAATGATGCCGCGGTCGCGAAGAATTCCAAGGTAAACGTCAAAGGCGAGCTTTCCCAGGGCCACGACGACTTGCAATCGAGGCAAAAGTTCCAGCTCCCTTTCAACGAAGGAACGGCAGTTACGGAACTCCTCCGGCGTTGGTTTGTTGTCAGGCGGAGCACAGCGAACGCTTGCTGCAATATAGGCATCCGTAAGGACCAGACCGTCCTCCGCGGACCAACTCCCCGGTTGCGAAGCGAACCCCGTCTGATACAAAACCTTGTACAAATAATCGCCCGAGCGGTCCCCCGTGAAAACGCGGCCGGTTCGATTGGCTCCATGGGCCGCGGGGGCAAGACCCAGGATGAACAGACGTGCGTTCGGATCCCCAAAGGACGGAACAGGCTTCCCCCAGTATTCCCATTCCCGATACGCACGCCGCTTCGTTCTCGCAATCCTCTGGCAATGTTCGATCAGACGCGGGCAGCGGCGGCATGCCACGATCTCCGCTGCCAGTGTTTCGAGGGGGTGAATCTGAACCAAATTCCAGTGTAGCCATCATCCAACGAGAGTGATAGAGCCCACTCCGCCCGTCACATTCAGCCGCAGCGTCACTTTCGACTTGCCATAGGCCTCGTTTACCCAGGCACCGCCCTCCTTGCGCAGATTGGACACTTCAATCCCGCCGATGCCGCCGCTTGCGCGCGCGATGACACCGATTTCGCTCGGCAAATAGACGATTGCCTCGCCGACTCCCCCTTTGATGTTGAGGTCGAAGCTCTTCTTCGGTGTTTCGCTAAACTCCACCTTCACCTTTCCCGCGCCAACCTTCACGTTGGCGCTTCGGAGAGACAGCCGGCCAAGGTCCAGCTCCGCTTCCCCGGCACCGAGGACGACGGTCAGGTCGAGCGGCACCTCAGGATTGAGAAGGAGAACCCAGCGGTTTTCCGCGGACCCCGCTACAGGGGCCGAGGAAGGCTGCGTCACGGAAAGCTGCCCCCGAAAGCCCGTTCTCTCGTATCGAATCTCCGGCCTCCAGCTGGGAACGTTGTAGTGGAACTCGGCCTCGAGGAGCTTCAACGCGCCGCCGCGGAGGTCCAGTTGCCCCGCAGTCATCCTGATTTCCGCTCGCACG
>JADGHK010000580.1 GCA_019686145.1 Bryobacteraceae bacterium
CAGCCGGAATATTAACTTGCCTTCTACGCCGAGCGCCACCGCTCCTGCGAACACTCGCTTTGTGCGCCCGGACATGACCTCGGTCACCGTTCACGAAGCGATGCTCAACTCGAGCTACAATTCGCTTACGATCAAGGCGGAGCGCCGCTTCTCGCAGGGACTCACGTTCCTGAGCTCGTTCACCTGGTCGAAAAACATCGACCAGGGAAACGAGCCGCTCCTCGATGGCACGCCTGGCATTGTGACGCCTTATGATCTGTCACGTGAGCGGGCAAGGTCAACGCTTGATCGGAGACTCTCCTACGTCTTGAGCACCGTCTACGAGCTGCCCTTTGGGAACGGCCGCAAGCATTTGCAGAGCGGACCGGCAAGCTGGTTCCTTGGCGGCTGGCAGATCGGCGGCATTCTCAGCTTCTACTCGGGACTTCCCGTGAGCCATACGATCAATGTGAACAATCAGAACCTCGGAGGCGCCGTGCGGGGCAACTGGGTAAGGAATCCGAATCTGCCACCGGATGAGCGAACCATCGACCGCTGGTTTGATACCGGTTTCGTGACGCCGTCGGCACCGGGCGAAGTCAGTAATGCAGGCCGCAATCTGATTGATGGCCCGGGCAGGCGGAATCTCGATCTGATGGTTGCCCGGGTCTTTGTTCTGCCGTGGGAAGGGCATCAGGTGCAGTTCAGAGCGGAAGCGTTCAATGCGACCAATACGCCGAACTTCGGAGCTCCGAATACCGCGGTTGGCACGCCGAACGCCGGGCGGATTAACCAGGCCGAGGACCCCCGGCGGATTCAGTTTTCGCTGAAGTATTACTTCTGACCTTTAGCGGAGATAGCTCAGGAGGCGGTCGCGGAGGGCCGCGGCCGTCGGATTGTCAGGGGCGACTACCAGCACGGTGTCGTCCCCTGCAATTGTGCCGACAACCTCAGGCAAGTTTTCCGCGTCCAGAGCGGCGGCGACAGTGCTTGCATGCGCCGGAAGGGTTCTGAGGACCAGCAGGTTTTGCGCCAGCCGGACATCCCGCAGGAATTCTGAAGCGATTGTCGAGAAAGTCGGGCCTCCTGTCTCTGTCGGAAGCTGCCGGTAGCCCTCGGGCGTTTTAACCAGGCCAAGCTCCCGGATGTCGCGCGAAAGCGTCACCTGGGTTGCGGGGATACCGAGCTTCTTCAGTTCGCCCGCCAGTTCCTCCTGCGTGAAAATCTGCTGCCGGCGGATGATGTTGAGGATCTGTCCCTGCCGGTAGGCCTTGTTCATAGACGCAACGAAGCGAGCCGGGCCTCTGCCTCCTCGAGTGCCCGGCTGACCGCCTTCGGGCCGGTCCCGCCTGCGATCTCGCGGGTCTTCATCCCTTCCTGCGGCCGCAGAAGCTTCGCCATCTCCGGGGTGAATTCCGGAGCGAAGGCCGTCAGTTCCTCCGGAGTCCACTGAGCCGGAGCCTTGCCCGAACGCACGCTTTCAAGCACCAGCCTTCCGACAATCTGATGGGCTTTGTGAAAGGGAGTGCCGTTGCGGGCGAGCGCTTCGGCCAGGTCCGTCGCCACCACCCAGCTCTCCTCGGCGGCTGCCGCCGGCTTCTCGACGCGGAGCTGGGCGGAATCGACAACCGCTCGCGCCATTTCGAGCGATCCGGCCAGTTGATCCGCGGCGTCAAACAGAGGCTCCTTGTCCTCCTGCATGTCGCGATTGTACGTCAGCGGCAGACCTTTCATCGTCAGGAACAGAGAGGTGTAGCTTCCAAAGACGCGTCCGACTTTGCCGCGGATTAACTCCAGCGAGTCCGGATTCTTTTTCTGCGGCATGAGACTGGATCCGCTCGTCACGTCATCGCCGAGCTCCAGCCAGCCGAACTCCTCGCTCGAATAAAGAATCCAGTCTTCGGCGAACCGGCTGAGGTGCAGGAGAATCATCGACGCCGCCGACAGGAAGTCGAGGGCAAAGTCGCGATCGGCGGAGACGTCCATCGAATTCCGTGTGAGGCCGTCGAAGCCAAGCTCTCGCGCGATCGCTTCGCGGTCGAACGGAAAGCCGCTGCCAGCCAGCGCTCCCGATCCGAGCGGCATCCGGTTCACTCTGGCGCGCGCCTGGTCCAGCCGTTCCCGGTCCCGGTCGAACATTTCAAAGTAGGCGAGCAGATAGTGGGGCCACAGGACCGCCTGAGCGCGCCGCAGGTGGGTGTAGCCGGGTACGACCGCGTCCGGGTATTTCCGCGCCATCGCAAGCAGCGAGCCCATGAAATCGAGGAGCAGGCCGCGTGAGCGGTCGATCTTTTCGCGCAGCCAGAGCCGCGTGTCCAGCGACACCTGCTCATTGCGGCTGCGGCCCGTGTGAATCTTGTCGGCAAGCCCGCCGACACGCTCTTTCAGCTTGCGAATGACCAGCGTGTGGACATCTTCGTCGTTGGCGCCTTGAAAGAAGGCCGGATCCTTTGCCTCCTCCCGGATCGCGTCGAACGCAGCGAGGAGCTGTTGCAGTTCCTCTGACGTCAGAATGCCGACCCGCTCCAGTGCGCGGGCAAAGGCCTGCGAGCCGCGGATGTCCGCATCGATCAGTCTCTTGTCAAAATGCAGCGAACCGGAAAAACGCTCAAATACCTCCGAAGGTCCGCTTTCGAAACGTCCTCCCCACAGCTTCATTGCTGTTCCGCCGCCATCGCGCACGAATCCATTCTGGTGACGGCGTCCCACACGCGCAGGGAGACGCACAAAACTTTCGCAGTAGACATAAATTCGGATTGTAGCGCTGCCCGGGCGACTACTCGAGCAGCATCAGC
>JADGHK010000581.1 GCA_019686145.1 Bryobacteraceae bacterium
TCACAGGCGTTGTCAGCTCAACCGGAGCTAATATCGACATGGCCCGCGCCTGCCCCATGCCTGAATCAGATTGGTCTGTCATCGAAATCGAGGCCGGTGTGGACAATTCCATCCGAGACCGCCTGATACGCAAGCTGCAGCGGATCGTGGACGTAGTGGCGGTGCGGGCGTCGGACAGCGGAAAAAGCGTCTCGATCGAGCTAGGCCCGGAAATAGGGCAGCCGGCAAACGCTGCTACGTCTGCGCTCATTCCGGGCAACGCTTAGCGGATGGTTACCTTTTGAATTACCGGCTTCCGTACGCGATCGAGACCGAGTTGCACTTTATTAGGCCCGGGGCGTCCAGGTTGTAGCGGGCTACTCCCGATTTGAAGTCTCCGGGATTAAGTGTTTGACTGTGCACCTTCTCGCCCTCGGCCGTCTGATACCGGTAAGTGATTTGAACGGGAGCCGTTAGCAAGGAGGGGTCCCGAAGCTCGAACCGGATTGTATTGCGGCCTTCGAAGATTCTCGGCAGCGACATGATGCCATTCTCGAAGAGAAGGTTGAGAGCGATCTCCTCAACGCCGGCCGGACCCAAGTGCGGCGGCACAGTGACCCGGAGCTGGAACCGGTACCTGCCATGAATGCTGACATCCTTCCCGTTAAAGCGCGGCCGCCCGAGCTTGATCGGCTGGCTGGCATCCAGCGGCTGCCACGGAGACCAGACGTCGGGTTCCCCCGCCTGGGTGGTCTTCGGACTCAGCACACGCATTTCGACTTTCGCCGGTCCGACGAGCTTCGCTATGAGCGTGCCTTCGACCAGTATGTAAGGGCTGTAGAAATCGAAGATCGCGAATCCGCCTTTGCTTGGATCCTTCGGCCGGAGGAACGGAGATGACTTGGCCTGCACGAGTGTGGAATCCGGAGTAAGCACCTGGAGCAGGGCGGGGTCACATAGATCGGGACGGTACTCAATGCGGCCCCAGGCCTGACCAATTGTCTTGTCGCCCTCCATCTTCTGGTCGTACCCAAGACCCGCAGGGACCGTAGTCAGGTACGGCTTCATGCGCTCGTAGTTGGGGTCGTATTTCGGCCAGTTTCGGTCCAGCATGTTCTCGCTTACCCGGTAGAACCGTCCTGCGGGAAGAAACGGAAACTCCCGACGGGCGCGTTCGCTGACGGGCTGGTAGAAGGTTCGAACCGAATTGTCCCAATAGCGGGTGATGACGGTTCCCTTGGGGAGCCAGAAGCTCATGTCGTGGAACTTCGTCCCCATCTGATAGTGCGAGTCGCCGAAGACAGAACGGTCGGGAGAACCTGCCTTCTCCCATTCCGCCTGGTTTCTGTAGTACACGGGCCGCAAGGCCAGCGCCCGTTCCCATTCCTGTCCGAAGTACTCGAAGAAAGGCCGGCTGCGGTGTTTGTAGTCCCTGTTCTTCAGAATATTCGCATCGTCGCCCACCTCGGCCCAGTCGAGGATGCGCGCGTCCGGCGCGTCGCGGTCGATCAGGTAGTATCCGTAGCGCGGATCGAAGGCGCCATAGTTTCCGTCGAGCCGGAGGCGGTACATCGTGTGAAATCCGCCGCCTTCGTTTTGCACCACGACGCGCTGTGCCGCTTTCGGATCCTGGGTAAACTCCTTCCATGCCGCGTCCGCGATACGGCTGCATGTGTCGCAGTAACCCCACCCATAGACGAACAGGTTCTTGTGGGCATCCAGGACATACTGCTCACGCCCATACTCGCCCTCATACGCCTGGATCATCCCGCCTACGGCCATCCGGCAGTACAGCCGGAGCCATTCAAAGAAAGCCTTTCCCTTCGCCGTTTCGGTGGCGTTCTCCAGGCCTTCGATCCGCATCACATCAGCAACCCAGGAACGAAGGTCAGTCGCGCGCGGCCAGCGTTCACTGATGACCAGCGGGCCCGAAGGAACACGCGGTTCGGCGGCGAGAGCGCCGGCTGCCACGAGGGCGATGGCGAAAGACAATATAGTCCGCACAGACATTTTCAATCTCCTGCTGTTGCGCGCTGCTGTCCGGCGTATCACTTGGCCGGCGATCGGCGCTGAACGTTCTTTTTCAGGTCGAGCTGGTGCAGGTGCCGGGAGTGCAGCTGAAACGCCTGGTAGAGCTTTTCCTTCCCGTAGCGGACGTCGGGGGTATAGTGATACGACCACGTTTCGTTTTCGAGAAGAACAGGAATGCTTGCAGCCCGGGCTCCGGCGACAGTCAGGCGAATCAGGCTTGTCCGCTCCTTTGCGCCCGTCCACTCAAGCTGTTTCCCCTCCTCGATATCCGCTACCTCTGTAATCAAGTCCGCGGGACCGTGCACCTTTGTCCGGTACCAGTTGTTCTTGTCGAAAGGATCCATTCCCTGGCGCATCTGCACCCAAATCGTCGCTTCTTCGCCCGGTTCGAGAATCCCGTTCCCGTTACCACGCCCTTCCGTCACTGTGCGCTTGATCGATCCGCCGCCGCCCTGATTTCCTTTCTGGCGGAAGACGGAGAACGTCACTGTCCGGCCGTCCAGAATCTCAAAGGCAACCGGCTCTTCGATGCGCTCAGGGGCTATCAGGATCGGAATTGTTTGCGTTGTCGAGTGCCATCCGTCGTAGGTGATTGCGAGCGTCAGGGAGGCCGGAGCAAAGAATCCACCGCCGCCCGTCAGTTTCACTCGCATTTGCGCGGAGAGGTCTTGCGCCGTGCCTGAAGCGATTTCGGGCAGTTCCGCCGCGCCCGATCTTACCTCTACGGTGGGGTAGGCCGATGTCAATCTCACCTTTACGC
>JADGHK010000582.1 GCA_019686145.1 Bryobacteraceae bacterium
GGTAGCCACCAGTCCGCTGGTGACACCCAGATCGCCCGTCACTCGCTTCAGGTCGGCGATCGTCTTTTCGAGTTCGGATTTGTTCGCAGCAACCTCGCTTTTAACCTCGCCGACTTCTGAACTGACTTCGCCGATCTTGGAGGTAGCGGCAGTGGCAACTTCCTTCACTTCCGTCAATGCCTCCTTCACGGCTTGCTGCTCTTTGGCCTGCGCCGCGGCTAGCTGCTTCGCCAGTTCTTCCGCATGCCTGGTGGCGTCGATTTTTGCCTGGCCTGCAGCCATGGCCGCTTGCCTGCGTGCCGCCTCCAGCTCGTCGCGCAGCGTCTCAATGTGCCGGCGCTGCGTCTGTGTCGTCACGCTGGAAGCCTCGCGCACGCTTGTCAGTTCATTCATGATGTTCTCCTGCATCTTCGCCATGTCTGTGCGAAGCGTGTCGACCTGCAGAAACAGGTAGACAACCGACGCCAGCAACGCGATGACCAGGCCGAACAAAATTGGAACTTTCAACCCAGAGCCTCCAGAAGGAGGGGGCACGTAGGCGGGCTGGTGAATATCGCTCACAGAGATATCTCCTTGGTTGCAAACTCTTGCAACATTTACTCTACTGCATTTTGATGGCTCCAGGCGGCAGGCTGGTTTCAGCTTTGTGCTGCTTGCTGAAAGCGATAGGAAGGCCGTGCAAACTCAAGCAACTCCTGTTTGGGTACTCCCGCCTCAAAGCAACGCCGGCAGCGTGCCTCATAGAGGCCCGCTGCGCCAACGACAATTAGATCGTCCGACTCCACCAACCGTTGCGTGTGTTTCGCGGGATTTCCGCATCGCATGCAGATGGCAAGGGTCTTGGTGATTGATTCAGCGAGGGCCAGCAGGTCCGGGATCGGGGCAAAGGGCCGGCCGAGATAGTCGGTGTCCAGGCCCGCAGCGATGACCTGTTTGCCGCTATCGGCCAGCCGGTTGACCACTTCAATTAAATCTGTGCCGAAAAAGTTAGATTCATCAATCCCGATGACGTCTGTTCTCCAATCGAGCTTCGCCAGGATCTCGGAAGCGCTCTTGACTGCCTCCGACTTCATCCGCACGTCTCCGTGTGAGACAATTTCGTCCTCTGAGTAGCGATCATCCATCGCCGGCTTGAAAACCTGTACTCGCTTTCGCGCGATCATTGCCCGGCGCAGGCGGCGCATCAGTTCCTCGCTCTTGCCCGAGAACATCGGCCCGCAAATCACCTCGAGCCATCCGATCCTGCCTGTGAATCCGTCCATCGACTTCATCATCCGGTACGGATTCCGTCTTTCGCAACGATACTCTGCGATCCTGGATAGGGAGGCGTCTCTTTTTTGACAAAGTATCCGTATCTGTTGGTCAGCGACTTTGACGGAACGATTACCGAAAACGACTTCTACCAGCTTGCGCTCGAGCGTGTCGACCGGAACGGCATGCCCGACTACTGGAGCTTATACGCCTCGGGCAAAATCACGCATTTTGAGGCGATGCGGGGCATCTTCTCGCACATACGGTGCGACGAGGCTACGATCCGCAGCGTGGTGAGATCGCTGAGGCCGGATTCGAGGCTGAAAGATGCAGTTGCGCGTCTGCGGCGGTCCGGATGGGACGTGATGATCGTATCGGCAGGCTCGTCCTGGTACATTGCCCAGGTCCTCGAGGCCGCCGGCGTCTCGGTTCCTGTGCATGCAAGTCCGGGACATTTCAGTCCCAGCGCCGGGTTGCACATTGAGCTGCCCTTTGACTCGCCTTTCTGCTCGCCAGAGCTTGGAATCGACAAGAAGGCCGCGGTGCTGGCCGGGCAGAGCGCGTACGAGCGCGTGGCGTTCGCCGGGAATGGTCCACCCGATCTCGAGGCTGCGCTCTCGGTTCCGCCGGAACTCCGCTTCGCTCGCGACTGGCTTGCCGACGAGCTGTCCCGGCGGAAGGAGAGCTTTCACCGTTTCTCGCGATGGTCGCGGATCGCGGACAGGTTAACGGCCATCTAGTACACTGGAAGCCTTGCCGGTATGCGCGTACGACGATTCTTGTGCCTGTTGCTGGGTGTCTGGCTCGGAGCGAGTTTATGGATGGCTGTTTCAGCCACGCAGAGCTTTCGGACGGTGACCGCGATCCTGAACTCGCCTCCAAAGCCTGTGAGCGGAGTCATTGAGACCATCGGGCCCGACATGGTCCGCCAGGTGCTCCGCTATCAGGCGGGTGAGACCAATCGAAGGCTGTTTGATATGTGGGGACTCAGCCAGTTCGTAATCGCGCTCGGCGTGTTCCTTCTGGTTCTGTTTGCAACCTCCGCGGGCCGGGTTGCTGTCTTTACTGCCTTGGCGCTCCTGATCTGGGTATCGATCATGCACTGGCTGGTTGCTCCAAGGATCGCGATTACGTCGCAGATGCTCGAGTTCGTGCCTCCGGATCAGATGGCGGCAGAGAGAGCGACGATGGCCACTCTTCACCGGTTCTACTCGATCATGGAGCTGATGAAGCTAGGACTGATCGCCGTCATCGCCGGGCTTTCCTCCTCGAGCCAAAGCGGCGGATTCGAAGCGAAGCCCGCAGCTGATTGCCGCGGCTAGACAACACCGCGAGCCCGCAGCGCCTCGTCTACAAGCGCAATCAGCTCGTCGCGTGTGATTTCGAACTTTTCTTCCTTCGGAGGGAGATCTTCGGCGACAACCGGACATCCGGGTTCCGGCGTGGCGCGCGATTTTACGCCGTAGCGGCTTCGAGAGTCGAACAGCTTGTCTACTTCAGCCCTCGGCAGCACTTTC
>JADGHK010000583.1 GCA_019686145.1 Bryobacteraceae bacterium
ATCCTGAGCTGATCGCGCCATGATTGAAGCTGCTCCGCAGTGATCGTCGTCTGCGCGCGATTTGCAACCGAGGACAGTGTTCCGACAATCGCGTCATCTTCTGTCTGAAGGAAGTTCGAAACCAAGTCCGAGTAAAGAGCGGGCATCGGTGGTCTTACGCAACGCGGAAATAGCGATGGAACAAGTTTACCGGCCGGTACCTGGTTTAACGCAAGTCACAATACGCAGCAGCCGCCTGAAGTCAGAATTCGAAGCGGAGTGCTCCCTGCATGATCCGGCCTGCGCCGGCGCTGGTGATCCGCCCGAAGCTGGAAGGTGCGTTCAAGTTCGCGCCGGGGGCGTTGAACTGAGGCCGGTTGAAGGCGTTGAAGGCGTCCCACCCGAACTCGATCTTCTTCGATTCCGTGATGGCGAAGTGCTTGCCCATGGAAAGGTCAAAGGCAATCGTGCCGGGGCCCGTCAAGATGTTTCTCCCGGCATTGCCGTACCTGCCCGGCTGGTTGTGCACGAACATACTCGTATCAAAGTATCTCTGCAACAGCTCGGGCCGGGGCCGATCGGAGGAAAGATTGGGATTGCCCAGCAGATCGGGGCGGTCGCTCCCCACCCCAGTGAGCGAGTTGTCGCGGCCCGCTATTACCGTAAACGGGGCACCGCTGCTGATGGTCGCGATCCCTGCGAATTGCCAGCCGCCCAGAACTTTTGCGACCAGTGACTCTTGCCGGCGCAGGAACGGCAGCTCCCAAACCCAGGAACTCACGAAACGGTGCGTTCGGTGAAGATCGCTGAGGCCTCGGTTGTTGCGGCGGTCAAACGGATTTTGCAGATTCCAGTTGTTCGCGGCATCGCCCCGGCTCGCCTCGTCAATCGTCTTTGAAAAGGTGTAGTGAGCGGCGTAGGTGAACCCGTTCTGGAAGCGGCGTGTGACCTGAATCTGGAGCGCGCTGTAACTGGAATTTGCATCAGTGGCGTAACCCGTGATCGATCCGAAAACCGGTGCGTAGAGGCGGCGGGCGTCTGTATTCTGGGTCGTTGATTGTCCCGGAATGTAGACCGCAGGGTTCTGCTCCCGCGCTGTTCCCTCGAACCGTCCCAGGGAGCCGACGTAACTGACTTGAACGGCGGTGGCGGGCGCAATCTGGTGTTCGATCGTAAGGTTGAAGTTTTGAACGTACGGAGTGTGTGTTTCGCCAACCCAGGAGCCGGCCATCGAAATCGGGAGCGAATATTGAGGGTTGTTCAGGTCGACGGAACGCCCGAATGGGTTGTCGAGAAAACGATACGGATCCGAGATGGGACCGACGTTCCGCGTGCGGACATCGAATCCGAATGGTTGGGCGTTTTGGTTGGCCATCTGGCCGATTAAGGGAACGTAGCTGATTCCGTACGCGCCGCGGATGCTCGTCTTGCCATTGCCGAAGACATCATAGGCAAACCCGACCCGCGGGGCGGGGTTAATGCCGTCGAACTTGTGCGGGTAGCCGGGATCGCGGTCGTATAGAATGCCGGTCGGAGCGGCGCGGATATATTGCGATTTTGCGCCGGGCACCAGCGAGAAGGCGGCTGTGTTAATCATCCTCCAGGGTGTGATGATGTCCCAGCGGAAGCCCAAGCTCAGCGTGAGCTTTTGAGTTGCACGCCAACGATCCTGTATGAAGAAGCCAGGAGCATAATACCGCGTATCGTTGTCCTTAAAGGACTGTTGCCACATTTCGACCGGCTGGCCAAGCATGAAATCGGCCAGCGCATTGCCGGTGAAGCTGCCATCGAAAGTGAACTCGCCGTTCGAGCGGTCGGCGTTGCCGAAATAGAACCGGAACTTTTGTACGTCGGCGCCAAACTTGACTTCGTGCCTGCCCCGAAACCAGCTGACGGCGCCGGCGATTTCGTACGTGTCGCTGGTACGGTCACCCTCCCGCTCGGCTCCGGCCACGAACCGTCCGGGGACAGTGAGCAGCGGAAGACTGCCCGGTCCGCCCGCCACGATAAAGTTAGCTCCCAGGCTGGTCAGCGTATCGCGCACCAAATTGGTCGTGTAATAGCGAAACCGCCCGTAACTGGCGCGCAGATTCATGAGGACGGAAGGGCTGAAGGTATGGACGTGCGAGACCGTCGTGTTCTGAGACCGGTCGCCCAGAATGGAACTGGCGTATCCCGCTACATTCGATCCGTTCGGAAAAGGATTCTCGTTCTCCGGATTGTCGATGAAGTAGCGAACGGTAAGCCGGTCGGCTTGCGTAATATCGTAGTCGACGCGGCCCATAACCATCATGCCGTTGTTGGCGCGCGGGACCTGCATGACGTAGTTCCCGTTGGGGCGGTTCGGCTGCGGCACTCGTTCGAGCAGCTTCAAGGCAACCGGATCCATTCGGGAACTTGGGATGATACCGTTCGGGAACGGCTTGCCAGTTAGCGGGTCTTTGGGCTGGCCTCCAATCGTGTTGCTGAAGTTGCCGCTGCGTTCGGCTGCGGTGGGCGGGAATGCGCTGGATACAAGCTGCTCCGACGGGTTGCGCAAGCCTTGGTAGGAGACGAAGAAGAAGGCGTTGTTGCGCCGGATAGGCCCGCCGCCGGCAGCTCCGAACTGGTTGTAGCGCAGCTTCGAGACGCGGGCTGCAAAGAAGCTACGGGCGTCGAAGGCGTCGTTCCGCAGGTAGTTCCAAAGCGAGCCGTGAAATTCATTCGTGCCGCTCCGCGTGATGGTGGTAATCGCTGCGGCTCCGCGCTTGAATTCGGCTTCAATGCCGTTGGT
>JADGHK010000584.1 GCA_019686145.1 Bryobacteraceae bacterium
TCGGTCAGCCTCGGCGAGTGGAGCCTGTGCGACGCAGAGAAATTGTATCTGCGCGTGACTCGGATCAAACCCTTTCTCCAAAGTAGTCGACGTAAAGGTCCTCGGTTTCATACAGGCGCACCGCATGAAGGCGTGCCGCCCGGCTTTTGATCTTCGGTTCGAGCCGGCGGAATATCTCGATCGCCAGGTTCTCCGTCGTCGGGACTACGTGGTCGAAGGGAGGCACTTCTCGGTTGAGGAACCGGTGGTCCATCGGATCCACCACCTCGCGGTTGAGAATCTCCTTCAGCTCCTTTAAGTCCATCACCATGCCCGTCACGGGATCCGGATCTCCCTCCAGTGTCACTTCCAGAACGTAGTTGTGACCGTGACCGTGCGGCCGGCTGGCATCCCCATAGAGCGCCTGATTCTGCTCGGGAGTCAGATCCGGGCGTGCGCAGACGTGGGAGGCGGAAAACTCAACTTTGCGGGTGATAAACATGGCGCGCCAAAGTTTTGGATGCGAAAGTCCTTGCTGACGATACAATTATAGGGGAAAGCCCATGCCGAACAACAAAACGGAGCGCCTGCTTCTGGCTCTCATCGTGATCTGCTCCGCCGCACTCGTCTTCGTGATCTACGACGGAATCCGCGAAAGGAACGTCGTCGTCGGGGACACAGCACCGAATTTCCGGATTACCACGGATAAGGGCAAGACAGTCACCCGCTCTGATTTTGGAGGGAAGCTGCTGGTTCTGAACTTCTGGGCGACATGGTGCCCGCCCTGTATTGACGAGATCCCGTCGTTGAACGAGTTCCAGCGGCAGATGGCGGATTCCGGGGTCGTTGTACTTGGCATCAGCCAGGACAAGAACGAACGCGCTTACAAACGCTTCATGGAGCGGACTGGCATCGTATTTGAAACCGCGAGAGACCCGGAGGCCAACATCAGCGCGGAGTACGGCACGTTTAAGTACCCGGAAACGTACGTCATCGATTCCACTGGCAAGGTGCGGCAGAAGTATATTGGTCCTGTTTACTGGCTGGACCCGAAAGTGATATCGAGCATTAAAGCCCTGTTATGATTCCCGAAGCCGCAAAGGGCAAGCTGATCGAGCTTCTCGGCAACCGCGGGTACTTAGACCGCCCGGAAGACCTGGTTCTCTACGAATACGACGGCGGCGTGGACAAGCATCGCCCGGATATGGTGGTCTTCCCGCGGTCGACCGAGGACGTGGTCGCAATCGTCAAGACCGCCAACGAATACAACCTGCCCTTTGTCGGGCGTGGGGCGGGAACAGGCTTGAGCGGCGGAGCCATCCCGAAAGCGGGCGGGTTAATGATCAGCTTTTCGCGGATGAACCGGATCCTGGAAATCGACCTCGAAAACGAACGCGCCGTGGTCGAGCCAGGAGTAGTGAATCTCGATATCTCGCTCGCGGTCCAAGCCCAAAAGTATTTCTACGCGCCGGATCCGTCCAGCCAGCGCGCCTGCACGATCGGAGGCAACGTTGCTGAGAATGCCGGCGGACCGCACACGCTCGCCTACGGCGTGACCACGAATCACGTGATGGGACTGGAAGCGGTGCTGCCCGACGGGTCCGTGATCACAACCGGAGGCAAGGCACCCGACTCCCCCGGATACGATCTCACCGGGCTGCTGACCGGATCCGAGGGCACGATGGCGCTGGTGACGAAGATTATTGTGCGGCTGATGCGCCAGCCGGAGCTCGTCAAGACGATTCTGGCGATCTACGATTCCGCCGAAGACGCCGGCGCAACGGTGGCCGAGATCACGGCGCAGGGCATCACGCCCGTCGCTGTGGAGATGCTCGATGGCGTGATGTTGCGCATGGTCGAAGAAGCAACGCAAGCCGGCTACCCGATGGACGCCGCGGCTGTTCTGCTGATCGAGCTCGAAGGATTGCGCGAAGCGGTCGAAGAACAGGTGGAACAGATTCGCGCCGCCTGTACGGCATGCCGCGCGCGGGAATTTCGCGTGGCCAAATCTGCGGAGGAACGCGAGCTGCTGTGGAAGGGCCGTAAGAATGCCTTCGGAGCGGTAGGACGGGTAAGCCCCTTCTACTATGTGCAGGATGGCGTTGTACCGCGCACCCAGATTGCGCCCACGCTCCGTTGCATCCAGCAAGTCTCCGAGCGCTACGGGCTGACGATCAGCAACATCTTTCATGCCGGAGACGGCAACATGCATCCGATCATCCTGTTCGATGCACGAAAGCCGGGCGACCTGGAGAAGGCGCAGCGCGCCGGGGAGGACATCCTCCGCTTCTGCGTCTCCGTCGGAGGCTCGATAACGGGCGAGCACGGCGTCGGCATGGAGAAGATGGAACTGATGTCCGATCTCTTCTCGGACGACTCGCTGGAAATGATCGCCCGCTTCAAGCGCCTCTTCGATCCGGACTGCCGCCTGAATCCGGGCAAAATGCTGCCGACAGGGCGCGGCTGCCTGGAGATTCGCCAGAAGCCGCTTGTCCCCGGAAGCTTCGTCTACTAGAAGAAAAGCAGAAGGGTCGACACTGCGGTCAGCAGGACCACGAGCGCCTCGAAGAGCTTCTGCGGGATGCGCGCCACTAACCAGCGGCCGGCAACCGCACCGGCAAGCACCGCAGGAAGCATCAGGATATTAAACGCCAGCGACTTCGCCGTGATAAGCCCGTGCCACACGTAGATCGGCACCTTGGTCAAATTGATTGTGAAAAACCTGCTGGCCACCCGCCGCCAGGACGTGGTGACCAACTACCTGATGAAG
>JADGHK010000585.1 GCA_019686145.1 Bryobacteraceae bacterium
CCGCGAATCATGGCGATGCGGGTGTGTCCGAGTTCAATGAGATGGCGGGTTGCGAGCCAGCCGACCAGAACGTCGTCGGTCCGCACGCGCGGGCAGTCGAGGGTGGGAAAGTAGCGGTCAATGAGCGTGAACGGAACTCCGTCGCGCAGAAGGCTGGCGTAGACTCCGGCCTCGTAGTCGGGGAACATGCTAGCCACGATCAGGCCGTCCACGCAGCTTCCCAGCAGCATCTCAATCGCGGCGCGCTCTCGAGCCGCGTCGCCGTGCGTATGGCAAAGCATCAGGGCGTACCCGCGTCTTTCGATCGTTTCCTCGATGGCGCGAATGATCTCCGGAAAGAAGCTGTGGGAGATGCTCGGAATCACAACCCCGATGATGTTCGATTTCTTCGTAACGAGGGTGCGAGCCCAGCGGTTCGGACGGTAATTGAGCCGCGCCGCATGGCTCAGAACCTTCCTCCGGGTCTCTTCATTGACATCGGGGTGGCCGTTGAGTGCGCGCGAAACGGTCATGGCAGAGATCCCCAGCTCACGCCCGATGTCAGCGATGGTGGCTGCGGATCTTTGCCTTTCGCTCATGCGACGATTTTCTTGGCGACGACTCCGGCCACGTCGGTGAGCCGGAAGTCGCGGCCGCTGTAGCGGTACGTCAGCCGCTCGTGATCGAGTCCGAGCAAATAAAGCACCGTCGCGTGGAAGTCGTGAATGTGCATCCGGTCCTCTACCGCATGATAACCGATGTCATCGGTCGCACCGTAGATGAAGCCCGGCTTGACTCCGCCCCCGGCCATCCAGATCGTGTAGCCGTAGGGATTGTGGTCGCGGCCATTTCCGCCTTGTGAAACCGGCGTTCTGCCGAACTCTCCAGCCCAGATCACGAGCGTGTCCTTCAGCATGCCGCGCGATTTCAGGTCTTTTAAGAGACCCGCAATCGGCTTGTCGACTTCGGCCGCATTCTCCGTGTGCTTCTCGTAGAGATCGCTATGCTGGTCCCACTTGTAGCTGTGGGTGCACTGAATGTAGCGGACGCCGCGCTCGGCGAGGCGGCGGGCCAGGAGGCACTGCCATCCGAAGTCGCGCGTGACGGGGTCATCGAGACCGTACAGCTTCTTGGTCGCCTCGGACTCCTGCTGCTCCACCTGAAAGGCTTCGGGAGCCTCCATCTGCATACGGAAGGCCAGCTCGAAGGTCTGGATACGCGCCTCGAGCTGGGGGTCGTGCTTCCGCATTTCGGCATGCCGCTGGTTGATATTCCGCAGCATGTCGAGCTCGTAGCGCTGCTCGTCGGCGCTCAAGGTCTTCTGAAGGAGATACTCAATCGGCTCCCCCTTCACGTCGTCGACTTTGAGTCCGGCGTGACCGATGGCCGTTCCCTGATACGCTCCGGGAAGGAAGGCGGAGCTCCAGTTCTTCGCTCCGCCGTGCGACAGAGCGGGCTTGATTGTAATGAATCCCGGAAGATTCTGGTTTTCCGTGCCCAGGCCGTAAACCACCCAGGAGCCCATACTCGGGCGGACGAAAGTGCTGCTGCCCGTGAACGTCTGGAGCAGCGCAGCGCCATGATCCACGCCTTCACCGACCATGGACCGGATGATGCACATATCATCCACACAGGTGGCGGTGTGCGGGAAGAGACTGCTGACCGGAATGCCGCTTTGACCGTACTGCTTGAACTCCCACAGCGGCTTCATCAGCGGGCCGGCAGGTTCGTCGGCAAACGCGAGCGGACGCTTGATGGGCAGCGGCTTGCCGTGATCCCTGTACAGCCTCGGCTTCGGGTCAAAGGTATCGATACTCGACGGACCGCCATGCATGAACAGGAAGATCACGCGTTTAGCCTTGGGCGGGAAGTGAGGGGCCCGCGGAGCCAGCGGGTTATCGGCCGCAGCCAGCAAATCAGCCAGTCCAAGGAACCCAAATCCGCAGGCGGCAGCGCGCAGGGCCGCCCGCCGGGACATCGGCTTTTGCGTTTTGTGGAAGTGCTGCAGGATCTTCTCCATTCCGATTCCTAGTCCAGATAGATGAACTCGTTCGATGCAATCAGCACGCGGCTCAGGCTGAACCACGCGTCCGCTTCCGTGCGCTTTCCACCGAACTTGCTTTGGAAGCCGCTGACGTAAGAAAGCGCATTATCGATCTCAGCCGCTTCGGGCTCTCGATTCAAAACCCGGAGATAGAGGCTCTTGACCCGCGAACAGGAGTCGGTCTCCTTCAGCAAAAGGCCGGAAAGATGGCGCGACCGCTCCGTAACGAAGTCGCTGTTCATCATGAAGAGCGCTTGCGGAGCCACTGTCGTGTGTGCCCGGCGTCCGGACGCGGTCGTTGCGTCGCCGAAGTCGAAGAGGTTGAGCAGCGTCGGCAGGTTTGCGCGCCGCAGCGGCAGATAGACCATACGCCTGCGGTTCGTCTCCGGGCGCAGGCTGAGCCGCGCCTCGCTGTTCTCGGAGTCGGTGCCGAAGCCCTGCTGGAGCGTGCCGCCCATTGTCAGGTCGAGGGAGCCGTCGATTGCCAGCAAGCCGTCCCGGATCTCCTCGACTGTGAGACGCCGCCGCGGGAAGCGCGAGAAGAGACGGTTCTCAGGATCCAGCTCCATCGCCTGGTCAGAAATCGCGGTGCTCATCCGGTAGGAATTGGACAACAGAATCAACCGGTGCATGTGCTTGATCGACCAGCCCTTGTCCACAAACTCGTGAGCGAGGTAATCGAGCAGCTCCGGATGAGAGGGGCGGTCCCCCATCTTGCCGAA
>JADGHK010000586.1 GCA_019686145.1 Bryobacteraceae bacterium
CAATGATCCCCTTCACAATGGATCGGAAGCCGAACAGCATTGAAGAGAGGAAGGCGATGGCGCAGAGTGCGATTGCAAGCATTCCGTAACGTTCCTACTTCTCCGGCTGCTCTCCGAGGTACTTACGGAACCAGTCCACGGTAATCTTCAGACCGTCATGCAGATTAACCCTGGGGTGCCATCCCAGAATCTCTCGAGCCCTTGTGCTGTCTGCGTACATGCGCCAGATCTCTGTCGGACGATAGGGGAGGGCTCCGATCTCGATCTTGGACTTCGTTTCCGTCAATTCGGCGATCTTCATCACGAGATCCCGAATCGCAATCTCTTCTCCAGCAGCAATATTGATGGGGCCTTCAATTTCGCCGTCGTATTGCGCCGTCATCAGCAGCGCGTCGACGAGATTGCCGACAAAGTTGAACTCGCGCGTCTGTTCACCCTTCGTGGTGCGGATCGGATTGCCTCGCAGGCAATTAATGATGAGCTCGGGAATGATCGCCTTGGAGCTCTGATACGGCCCGAAGACGTTGAAGGGGCGCAGGATGACGACCGACGGCTTACCTCCGATGCGCTGTTTCATGTGGCAGTAAAGCTCGCCGGCGTACTTCGTGATTGCGTACGGAGAAATCGGCTCCGGATTCATCGTCTCGACGAACGGGACCGAAGTCTGGTAGCCATACACCTCCGATGTCGACGCGTAGATGAACTTTTCGACGCCTTCACAGACATCCAGAAGATTCGCAGTCCCTTTGGCATTCACGTCGAAGCACTCCTCCACTTGGACAAAGCTCTGCCCGACGTGATTGTACGCGGCGAGATGAAACACCACCTGCGGCGCAAAATCCCGAATTGTTTGCAGGGCGCCCCGGTTTCGCAGATCGGCTTCAATAACCGTGATCTTGTCCCAGCAATCCTTCAGCCGTTCGTTCTTGATGACGTTGCCGTAGCGCACCGTGACGCCCACCTCTGCGCCCTGCGCCAGCAGGCAGTGAACGAGATGACTGCCCACGAAGCCAGAACCACCCGTAACGAGAACTCTCTTTCCTTTCATCATGCCTGTCCATCGACGACCGAGAAGAACTCTATGATTTCGCTCTCGGCCTTCACCCTTTCTTTTTCTGTGTTGATTGTTAAATGCTTTCCGTTATGTTTAAAAGCTCGCAAGGCCCCCGAGGAAGCCTGCTCTGCGAGAAAGGGGACCATATCGCCGCCGCGCCGGATTCCCCGAATCGCTTCCAGTTCGCACAGCATGAACCCGATGTTGACCCAATAGGGCAGCACGGGCTTTTCGCGAAACTCCGTCACGAACCCGTCTTCCGTCACTTCAACAATGCCGAAGGGGCTGTGAAGCGGATAAACCGTCATCGTCAACCTGGCTCCCGAGGAGCAGTGCTCACGGTACAAAGCTTCGACATCGACATTCGCCAGCGTGTCGCCGTAGCAGATCAGGCTTCGTCCTGAGAGGTGCTTGCTTGCGTCGGCAAGACGGTCGGTCATGCTGACGTCGCCCGAGTTCACGCAGATCAATTCCCACCCGGGCTCGTTGCAGTTCTTCGCGAACTCATCAATGGCCTCCGCCTTGTAGCCGGTGCAAAGAATGAACCGGTTGATTCCTTCCGTCGAAAGGTAACGCAGAAGGTGGTGGAGGATTGGCTTTCCATTCAAAGGAACCAGGGGTTTGGGAAGCTTGTCTGTGAACGGCCGAAGCCGCTCCCCCTTGCCCCCGCAGAGAATCACCGCTGTCAGGTCGTGCATGATACGTTCCGTTGCTTGAGATGTTCCAGAAAGGGGGCGCGGAATCGGTCGATCGTCATTTCAAGAGCTGTTTTCCTCGCGGCTGCCCCCATCTCGGTCAGGAGGTGGCGGTTCAGCGCAAGGTGTCTGATCCGCTCAGCCAAAGCGCTCGCGTCGCCCGCCTCCACAATGTAGCCGTTGTATCCGTCGATGACCGCATCGGCCGCTCCGGTGTTCCGCGTGACGATCACCGGAATCCCGCTCGCCATTGCTTCCGCTACGACGTACCCGAAGCCATCTGTCAGCGAAGGATGCACCAGGACGCTCGATTTGCCATACACTTCGCCATAGCCTATGGAGCGCACGCTTCCGCCCCGAACCTTCAGGGAAGGCAAGGCAGCCATTTGACGATTGAGGTACTCGGCGATGGGCCTGGCGCCGCTGCTACCCCACAGGACGAGTTCGCTGTCCGGCAGGTTCAGGCTTCGAAAGGCGTCGATCAGGTAATGAAATCCCTTCCAGGGTTCGATCAAACCCACAAAGCTGACGCGGAATGTGGACTCGCGGAACTCGGCTTGCGGAAACTCGGCCGCCTCAATTGGCGGCGGCATGACGAACACTCTGCCCGGATCGAAGCCACGCCTAAGAAATGTCGTCCTTGCGTGCTCAGACATCACGCGGATCAGATCCGCCTTCCGATACTCGTCCAATATCTGGTTTCGTATCCGCTCGTTGTGCGGAGTCCGGACACCGAACTTGGCGCACTCGCGGACCTGGTGCTCGTAGAAATCGTCGATGTGCGTTGTAGTGACATCGAGAACAGTGACGGCGCCTTTTGCCCGCGCTGCCGAAAGGCTTTGCGAGCACTGCCCGAGAGCTCCCTGAAAGATGTCAGCCTTTGGCATACTACGGGCGACGAATTGATCGAACGCAGAACTTTCGAGCACGCCCTGCCAATCCCGCAGTCTGCGCAAGACTGGAGTCCTTCCGATAAAGCCTCCCAGACG
>JADGHK010000587.1 GCA_019686145.1 Bryobacteraceae bacterium
GTTCCAGAGGGGCGCGCCGGTCCAGCCATCCTCATCGGTCCAGTTGATGGCCTTCGACCAGGTATAGGCGCCCTTCAAAAACAGGCCGCGGCTGAAGCGCCGGTTAATCGCGGTCTGCAGTGCATGATAATTGCCGCTTGCGAAGCCATCCCACATGAGCATGCTGATTCGCCGGTTCTGCGTTGCGGCGAGCGGCCTGCCTGCCGGACCGCCCCCGGGCGGCGCTGCATTGATGTCGCGGTCCATCATCTGATGCACTGTTTGTGTCCCCACGTAAGCCACGCTCACAACAAGATCCGCCGGCAGTTTGCGCTCGACGGTAAAGTTCCAGGACTGGATGTAGCCGCGGTGCAATTCCCCGCCCCACGCACTGCGCGGCCCCATGTCGATGGTTGGCGGCAGGGGCACCACACCCGTGCTGATATCCGGCAGCGGAATGGGCGGAATACCGTTTTCGAGTGTGTCAATCCACGTATAAGGAGTCGCGGAGACAAACGTCGCGCCGATGGTGGCAGGGTACATGCCGCGGAGAGGACGCGAGAAAGGCAGCGGATCATACGTGATGCCGTAGCCGCTCCGAATCACGGTGTTTTCCCCAAGCCGGTAGGCAAATCCCACGCGCGGGGCGAACAACCTTTTGCTTGTGCTCATGCCGACACTCCGCGGCACGTCGCCGATACCGCCCAGATAAACAAGATTGGTTGCCGGATCCCACCGCTCGATGCCCCGATCCTTCCGCGTGATCAGCGGGTAGTATTCGTAGCGAAGTCCGAGGTTGAGCGTGAGATTTCTCGATACCTGCCACCGGTCGCGCAAGAAGAGCCCGTACTGCCATTCGCGGTTCGTGTACTGGAACAACTGAACGGCCTTCTGCATTGAGGTCGTCAGGCCGAGCAGGAAGGTGGCGTACGAGTTCAGGTAATTGGACGTATACCCTCTGGCGCCCGTGACATCGCCGCTGAAGCTGATGCTGCCGCGCGGCCCGCCGCTGACTTCCGGCTGCCACTGATCCATTTGATAACGGACGAGGTCGAGGCCCCAGCGAAACTCATGCGAGCCAGCGATCTTGGTGAAGTTCGTCGTGTAGGTAAAGGAACGCTCGTTGTAGAAGTGCGGCTGCCATCCCGCCGTGGCGCCCCAGCTCGTAAAACCATGAGAGATGGTCGGCATCCCGCTGTAGCAGGCGCCCTCGGCAATCGGAGGACACGCTTCCTTCAGACGTTCCGCTCCCGGACCCGTGACGACGGGATCGTTCGTGTTCGGGATGCCGAACACTTCGGTTCCGATGTTTTGGCCGTAGCCCGGGTAGACGCCGTGCATATCCATCCGCGTCAGGGAGATTGTTCCGTCAAAGAGGAACGTGGGGGAGAACGTCTTCGTGTAGCCGAAGGTCGGAATCTGGACAACGGTGTCGGTTACTTCGGGTGCGCCCGCGCGGCTCAGGCCGGGACCACCCACCTCCCCCAGAGCGAACTCAGAGCGGACGGAGGCATCCATCCGGCTGTACTTACCCCAGATCGTCAGGCTGCTGGCGGGATTCCAGTTGATCTTTACGTCGTAGTTATAGCGGTTCAGCTTCTCAGTGCCGGAGTTGAAGAAGTTGTTCAGAGTTCCCTGAGACGCACCAGGCAGGTTGGGCAGCGGTGCAAGGCTTTGGATCTTGCGGCTGATCGGGTTGATCCTGCTCTGAGGAATGATGTTGTTGGGAAAAGCTTGCCGGCCGGAGCCATCGGGCAAGCCGGTGCTTGGATCGTAAAGTGTGACAGGCAGTCCACTGAAGTCTCCGTTTCGAATGGCTTCTGTCGGCACGGAATAGGGTGTTGGAGAAATGCCCGCGCGCTCGAGCGTTCCTTCAAAGCTGCCAAAGAAGAACAGCTTGTCTTTGCGAATGGGACCGCCCAGAGTTCCGCCGAAGATATTGAAGATGGACTTCGCCTTATCGCTGCTGGCCGGCAGGAAGAAATTCCTTGTGCGAAGCCGGTGATTGTCGTGGTATTCAAACGCCGAGCCGTGAAATTCATTCGTGCCGGATTTTGTAGCGACAGTGACTGCCGCTCCGCCTGCCATCCCCTGCTCCGCGTCGAAGGAACTGGTCGTGATGTTGACCGTGGCGATGGACTCTGCCGGCGGGACATAGACCATGTGGTGCGGAAGCCAGATGTAGACGTTCGTGGCGCCATCCACGCGCGCGTTATTGTTGTTGCGAGCCGTGCCGTTGATGTTGGTGGTCAAGGCGCGCGCCGGCGTGGAGCCAACGCTGTTCTGGAAGCCGGCCGGCGTCGCTCCAGGGACGAGATTCACCAGGCTCTGGAAGTTCCGGTAGGCGGACAGCGGCAGGTTCTCCACTGCATGAGCCGGAATTTCGGCGCTGGTATCGGATTTGTCTGTCTGTAGGGCAGCCGCACTTCCCTGCACCGTAACCTGTTCGGCGACTTGGCCCAGCTCGAGCCCGACGTCAACGCGGGTGACAGTGTTCACCCGGATCTCAACGTCAGTCTGCGTGAACGTGCGGAAGCCGGCTGCGGACACCTTCAACTCGTACGTGCCGGGCAGCAGGCTCGATGCGGTGTACCGCCCCTCGCTATTCGTTGTGGTTTCGCGCGTAACGCCGGTCGCTTTGTTTGTCAGTGTCACAACCGCGCCGCCGACAACGGCTCCGGATTGATCCTGAACCGTGCCGACGGCCGAACCGTAGAGCACTTGCGCAGCCGCAAGTGGCGCTAGAAGCGATGCACT
>JADGHK010000588.1 GCA_019686145.1 Bryobacteraceae bacterium
GGGCAAAGCGGCATTGCGGTGTGGGGCGACCGCCTCTTTCTCACAACCTTTGCCGAGGGCGAGAAGGGATTCAGCGGGCGGATCCTCGGTCTCGCTGTGGATGCCCGGAACGGCAAAATCCTCTGGTCGGTGGAACTGAACGGGGAAGAGAAGAGCCCCATGCTGTACGCTTACAGCGATTCCACGACACCCACTCCCATCACCGACGGACAGTTCGTCTGGTTCTTCAACGCGAGCGGCGAAATGGGCTGCTGGGACATGAACGGCAAGGAGATCTGGCGCCGCCGATTCAAGCCTTGGGGTCAGCCGTACCCGTTCAACAAGCAGCACGAGCCGATCCTTTATGGGGATGCGATTCTCCACGTCGAGCCGCTCGACGGGCTTCCCGCTGAGAAGCATGGCTGGAATTATCTGCGAGCAATCGACAAGCGGACAGGCAAGACGCTGTGGGTGGCAGACGACGGCACGACGACGTATTGCACCTCGGTATTCGGACTTCGCAGGACTGGAGCGCCCGCAGTCCTGACTGGCCGGGGCGGATGGCACGACGTCCCGGAGCGTCCCGTCGGCTTGAGCTTGATGAGCCTGGAGCCGGGGAAGGCTGGCAAGACGGTCTGGCGATTTGTCGCGGGCGACGGCGAGGAGCAGGCGCCAACGTGGCAGGCCTTATACGTCCTGCATTGGGACAAGGACTACGCCTATTGGTTCCGAATGAACCCCGAGGAGTCGCATCTGGTCATTGACTCGGAGACGGGGAAGCTGGTGCGGGAGCAGTCGCTGATTCGGAAGGTCGACTATCGCCAGTGGGATCCGAAAGCCGGACGGTATATCGTCCACCGCGATGTAAATCTTCGCGAGGTCCGTGAGCTTTCCCCGCGGAATCAACTGGCGGCCGACGAGGTCGTCCGCGTTCAGCCAGCCTGGCATGCGAACATCGTCGTGGCCGGGTATCACTACTTCCTCACAAGCACGGCGCATCGCCGGAACCGGGTTCCTCCGAAGGGCAAAGCCGGGCCGTCGCACTGTGTCGGCCGAGTGAACATTCGGACAGGGAAAGCGGAGTACCTCGAGCTTCCGGTCACAGTGATTCGGGAGCAGGGGAAGCCTGACAAGCCTGTGTACGGCGTTGCGGTTCGGACGAAGACGCTGAATGCCAAGGGCGAGGATGTTGCGGCCGAGGACCGGTCGCGGACGGACGGATGGGAGATTCCAGCCTTTTGGGGAAGCCCGACGGCCGTCAACGATCAGATCTATTTCACGACGATGCTCGGGATCACGTACGTCATCGACGGCAAGGCCGAGGTATTGGATGAGAAGGCGCTGCTTGCGGTGAACGATCTGGGTCCGTCGGGAGAAACGTGGAGCCTGAACTCAATTTCTTATTCCAACGGCCGCCTGTATCACCGGACGGCAAAGGAGCTCATCGCCATTGGCGAGCGGCCGGCGGTTAAACGCTGACCACCGGACACGGCGATTGCCGGATGATGGTGTATGCGTTCGCTCTGAGCCTGCCGAAGATACCGGAAGAAGAGCCGCGCCCGATCACCAGAAGGTCGGCTTCCTGCTCTTCCGCGTGCGCGCAGACTACTTTGGGGGCATCTCCGCTGTCGATGATGATTTGCGCTTCCTTTGGCGCCTGACAGGGAAGCGATGCGATCTGTTCTCGGGCGGCCCTTTCGAGGCTCTGCTTCCAGTCCGGGTCGAAGTACTCACCGGTGCGTCCTTCAAGCGATGGGGTTGCGTGGATGACCAGCAGCTGAGCGCCATACTGCTCGGCAAACTGCGAGGCCCAAGTGAGCGCCTTGCAAGTCTCCGGTCCAAGGTCGATCGCCACCGCCACTTTTCGGAAGCGAATCTCTTGGGGGGCGGGCGGTTCTTCGAGGTGAGTGCCCGTGCAAATGGGGCGGTCAGCGTCATGGAGCACTTTCGCCGTGACGGACCCGAGGATGAACCGGCGGAACCTGCCGTAGCCGTGGGTTGGCATTACGATCAGGTCGACCTGATTTTCTTCAGCGTACTCAACGATGCGGCGCGCTGGATCTCCTTCGAGCAGCACCCGTTTGGTGGGAATCCCCTTCAGCTCGTCCGCGAGATAGTCCTTGAGTTTGGCCTGAGCCTCTTCGACGCGCGCAGTCTGGAGGTCGTCCAGAAGCGTGCCCGCAGCCTCGAGAGACGTTACCTCGTACGCCGGCGGCGCCACGACGTGCAACACAGTAACTTCCGCATCGGAATCTGAGACCAGGGCGCGAGCGTATCGCGCGGCGCTCTGAGACCGTGGAGAGAAATCAACCGGGAGCAACAGCCGCTTGAGAGGAAGCATCGGTCACCTGTTTCTATCTTCGATTCTATTGCATATGCCGCGATTTCGAGGGCACTTCTCCAAGTCGAACCCAGGCAACGTAAGATAAGAAAAGATCTCCCGATGCCGCGTTCCCGCCCATCGCGAGACGGTGAATCAATTCCATCTGCGTGTACTCGCCTTGGACCGATACCTGATTGTCATGGCTGGCGGCGCTGCCGGCTCTCTTGCGCGATACCTGGTGACCACCGCCGTGCTTCAGCGGCTGGCCGGGTGGTCCATGGCCGGCACCTTCCTGGTAAACGTCACTGGATGCTTCCTTGCCGGCCTCATCATGACGTATCTCTCAACTCTCGGCATCTCGCATCCGTATTGGCGGCTGGGACTGGTGGCCGGGTTTCTCGGCGGTTACACGACGTTTTCCGCCTT
>JADGHK010000589.1 GCA_019686145.1 Bryobacteraceae bacterium
AGCGCGCGGCGGGTTAACGCTTTCAGTCCCTGACGGGCCGACGGATTCTCTTCCCGCAGTTCGCTATACGGCGAGAACAGTTCGACTGCCTGCGCGTACGGCCGCCCCTGCTTCAGCAGCGCCCGGGCGACAGTGAAATCTGCCGTAAACACCCCGGGAACCGCGAGTTGTGACGGAATCTCGGGCATCCGCGTCCAGGCATTGAACACATGCGCCACGTTGTGTTTTCGAAGACAATCGAGGTATTCGCGGACGAGAAATTCGGGATTCCGGATCTCTACCGAGTAGCGGAAGCCCGCCGGTAGCACCGCCAGAAACGGATCGAGCTCGGCGAGAAAATCTGCTACGTCTCCATACGTCCCCGCTGGAAACGTTCCGAACTCGAAGATGAGGACGGCGATCCGGTCGCGCCAGGGAAGCAGGGGCCGGACGAAGGCTCCTTCAAAGATTTGCGCATTCAGGAAGACTTCATTGGGCCGGCCTGCACGGACGCCATATCGCGGGCGCATGGGCCAAATCTTCACCGTAATCTCTTCGGGAACTTTCAGCGCGAACAGCAGACGCGGCGGCGCGGTGGTAAAGAGCCGTTTCCAGAATGCTTCCGAAGGGAACTGATAGAACGAGAAGTCGCCGCCGACGATGGGAAAGACTTCCGCATACTCCTGAATGCAGCTCTCCTCGAACAGCTTCCTCGAAAACCGTCCCCTCGTCAGGTACCGCTCCCGCGTGTAAATCTGCCCGAGCCAACCTTCGTACTTCCAGGAACTGGTCCCGATCCATACTCCCTGACGCGAAAGGTTTTGCAGCTTTGCCGCCAGACCGTCTCGATCAAAAGCGGGAGGTTCATCGAACAACGAGGGATGGAACATAGGTTGACCGGGCGAGAGACCTTTTCATCCTAGCATTCTCTGGTGAGAGTCCCCGCTCCGCCCGGGAACTAGATAAACAGGTGCCAGTGAGATGAGTGTGCTCGTTCGACAGGTGCTTTGCGCGCTGCTGCTTTGCGGGGTTCTGTCTGCGCAGGCAGGAGGGCGCGCGAAGTATATCGGCGGAACGCTCGCGCTGATTCCCCAAAGCACGGAGGGGCGCATAGTGGCCACGGACGAGGAGCACCTCGTCTTTCGCTGCAAGCGGCAGGAGCTGCGCGTCCGCTACGACAGAATCAACCTCCTCGAATACGGCCAGAAAGTGGACAGGCGGATCGCGCTTGCGCTGATCGTCTCTCCGATGTTCTTGCTAAGCAAGAAGCGTGACCACTTCCTCACAATTGGCTATCTGGACAATGAGGGCCGGCAGCAGGCATTGGTCTTCCGGGTCGACAAAGGCGACATTCGGACAGTGCTTGTCAGCCTGGAAGCGAGGACAGGACGCAAGGTGGAGTTTCAGGACGAGGAAGCTCGAAAGGCGGGAAAAGGATGATTGGACCGCTCATCGTGATGTTCGCACTGCTGCAATCCGAGTCCGCGATACCTCCTTCGGCGGAGCCGCCAGCGCCGTCCATAGAAGAAATCAACGACAAGGCGCTCCTCCAGGTTCGCCGCATCTATGTCGACCGTTTCACCGGCGGCGAAGCGGCTGAGCAAATCCGCGACATGATCATCGCCAGCCTGATGAGCGCGCGAATCTACCTGATTACGGAGAACATCGACAGAGCGGACGCCATCCTCAAGGGGTCGGCGGAAGACCTTGTCTATGTGGATACGTTTCAGTCGAGCGACCGGCTGGATGCGCGCGTGTCTTTTGGTGGGACCTCAGGGGCGGCCCGCGTCTCAGAGAGAAGCAGCCGCCATATGAGCGCCGGAGCGGGACAGGATGAATCCTCCCGCATCGTCGAGCGCAAACATGAGGCAACGGCTTCCGTGCGTCTCGTCAACAAGGACGGCGATGTCATCTGGTCCACCACGCAGGAAAGCCGCGGAGGCAAATTCCGCGGGGCAAGCGCTGACGTGGCCGACAAAGTAACGCGCCAGCTCGTCGACGACTACGGGAAAGCGCGGCGCATGCGCCCTATCCCCTAGTGCTCCCCCCGATAGACCGAACAACTCCTCCATCCGGCAGCGTCCAAGAGATGTATGCCGAAGTCAAAGTTCAGGGCGGACGTCCCCAGCACCATCGCCCGCTCCGATAAGCACGCGCAGGAGATCTGGATGAAGGCCCACGATAGCGCCGTCAAGACGTACGGCGAAGGCGCCTCCGCCCATCGCGTAGCCTATGCGGCGTTGAAGCACGAGTATGAAAAGCAAGGCGACCACTGGGTAAAGAAAGGCTGGAAAGGCCCTTCCGATCCGCAGGCGGCGCAAGGCATCAGGGATAAGCCCAAACCCACGGCGGGCGGCAAAGTGGCTCGTACCGAAGAGGAAGCCTTGGCGAAGCAGAAGGAGGCACGCCGGGAAGCTCAGCAGGCGCGGGCGAAGGCTCGGGGCAAGAGGAGCAACGGTGGCTGAGAGCTAGCCGATCCCCAGATCGTCAGAGCGCTCGAGAACGGTACCGCAGCGGCGGCAGATCACGGCAAGACAGTCGCCGCAAACGAGCGGATCGTTCACCGCGGTGCGGCACTGCGGGCAGTAGAGCGTGGGAGTCTCGGGACGCGACAAAGGCTTGAAGTTGGCTTCATCCATGCTGTTAGACTGAGAGTAAGAGTCTCGACCGGGGATTCGGTCGATGGGGCGACTCTGGCTGCGATGTTAGTTCCTGCTTCCCTTCCCATTGTCCTACTATTGCTGT
>JADGHK010000590.1 GCA_019686145.1 Bryobacteraceae bacterium
CGAAAATGCGGACTTCGCGGAAGTGTGCGAGACTTCCGGCATCACCTTCATCGGTCCCAAGCCCGAAGTCATCCGGTTGATGGGCCTGAAGCAAAGGGCCCGAGCAGCCATGAAAGACGCCGGAGTGCCTATCCTCCCCGGCTCCGACATCCTGAAGAGCCCGGAGGAGGCCGCCTGCAAAGCCGCGGAGATTGGCTATCCGGTCATTCTGAAGGCCGCAGCGGGCGGAGGTGGGCGAGGCATGCGTGTGGTCCGCCGGGCCGAGGATTTGCCAGGCTTGCTCAGTCAGGCTCAGGCCGAAGCGGCAGCCGCCTTCTCCTGTCCCGATATCTACATGGAGAAGTTCATCCAGGCGCCTCGCCACATCGAATTTCAGGTGATCGCCGACCTCCATGGCAATGTGGAAGTGCTTGGCGAGCGCGAGTGCTCCATCCAGCGGCGGCACCAGAAGCTGATCGAAGAGGCTCCTTCTCCGGCCGTGAAGCCCGAGACGCGCGAAAGGATGGTCAAGGCTCTCCGGGAAGCGATCCGCTCGGTCGGCTATTCAAATGCAGGCACGGTCGAGTTTCTGATGGACGAGGACGGCAGCCTGTACTTTATTGAGGTGAACGCGCGAATTCAGGTCGAGCATCCGGTGACCGAAATGATTACCGGAGTTGACCTCGTAAAGAGCCAGATCCTCATCGCTGCAGGGGTCAAACTGCCCGACATCCTGCCGTCGCCGGTCACATTGCGCGGGCATGCCATTGAATGCCGGATCAACGCCGAGAACCCGGAGACGTTTGTGCCCTCTCCGGGCCGCATTACCGGCTTAAATCTCCCCGGAGGCATCGGCGTCCGCGTCGATACCGCCGCCTACACCGACGGTGTCATTCCGCCCTACTACGATTCCCTGGTGGCAAAGCTGATCGTGCACGGGAAGGATCGGGCCGAGGCCATCGCAAGGATGAATCGCGCCCTCGATATGTTCGTCGTCGAGGGGATTCACACCTCCATACCGCTCCACCAGCGCATCCTGGCGCACCCCGACTTTATCGCGGGCAAGTTTGATACGAATTTCCTGATCGAATCGGGAATCATCAAGGCAAGCCCTAGCCGCTAAGGCCAGGGCTGCCTCAAGAACGCAGACTCATCGCACGAAGCAGGATCCAGCTCTTCTCCACTGCGCTCAGGCTAATCCTCCGTCTGAGCACATCGTAGCCGGACGACTCGATGCGATCGAGCAGGCGCGAGTAGATTTCGATGAGTGCCCACAGCGCCGGACGGCTCCGCGGCTGCACCATGTCTACGATGGCCTGCGACTCTCTGTAGTAGCTGCGAGCACGATTCACTTCGAACTCGAGAAGCGCTCGCAGGCGGGGACTCAAATGAGACCCTTTCAAATCCGAAGAAGCAACCCCAAAGCGTTCCAGATCCTCCGCCGGAAGGTACACTCTTCCCTTCTCTGCGTCCTCCCGAACATCGCGGACGATGTTCGTTAGCTGAAAGGCGATCCCGCATTTCTCAGCCAGGTCGATCGCCCGCGAATCCTCGAAGCCAAAGATGTGAATGACGGTCAACCCAACCACGGACGCTACCTGATAGCAGTAGCGGTACAGATCCTTGAACGTGGCAACGTTCCTCGGATAGAGGTCCGACGTCACACCGTCGATCATCTCGTGGAAGTAGGTGTGAGGGATCCGGTATCGCCGTACCGAATCGCAAAACGCGGGCCACACGGGATGTCCATCGGACGCCCCGGTGTCAAGAGCGGACACCATTGCCTGCCGCCAAGCGTCGAGGGCCTCCACGGCATTCGGACGTCCAGCGAGCTCCGGCTCGTCGCTCAGGTCGTCGCAGTGACGCATGAATGCGTAGATGGCGCATATCGCCGAGCGCTGCTCTGCGGACAACAGCCGGAACGAGTAGTAGAAGTTCTTTGCGTGCCGCCGGGCTACGCGGTCACAGTAAGCGTAGGACTTGGCCAGATCGCTTGTCACGTCTCACCTTACGCAGCTCTCGGCAGAGTCAGCCGCAACATGCTGCGAAGCAGCAGCGCCACCCGTTCCAGCTTCGAGATTGCAGGCCTCCGGGCCAGGACGTTGTAATCCATTGCGACAATCTTATCGAGAACACGCATGCCGCCCCGGCTGAAGAGGTCGATATCGAGGGCAAGGCGGCGATCGACCATGCCTACCAGAGGGAGTCCCGCCTCAAAGAGCTTGCGCGCCCGCTCGACGGCCTCCACCATTACCGCCCGAAACTGCGGCGTGAACCGCCGCGCGCACAGATCCTCAACGCTGTATCCGTGGCGTTCTATGGACTCGAGAGGAAGATAGATCCGGCCTTTCCCCAAATCCACGGTGACATCCTGCCAGAAGTTCGCCAGCTGCAAAGCGGTACAGGTGTAGTCCGACAGGCGTTGGCGCTCCTCGTCCCGGTAGCCGCAAAGATAGAGCAGGAGGCGGCCCACCGGGTTGGCAGAATGCCGGCAGTAGCCGTAAAGATCCTCGTACGTTTGGTAGGTAGTGACGGTCTGATCCTGGACGAACGCGGTGATGAGATCGCAAAACGGCTCCATTGGAAGGGCGTGCCGCTCTACGGTTTCCTTCAAGGCGACGAACACCGGATGCCGGACGTCGCCGCCATACATACGCTCCAGGTTCTCCCGCCACCAGGCAAGCAGGCGCAGGCTCTCGCCCGTCTCAAGGATTTCGTCTCCGAGATCGTCTGCCCAGCGGCAGA
>JADGHK010000591.1 GCA_019686145.1 Bryobacteraceae bacterium
CGAAAATGCGGACTTCGCGGAAGTGTGCGAGACTTCCGGCATCACCTTCATCGGTCCCAAGCCCGAAGTCATCCGGTTGATGGGCCTGAAGCAAAGGGCGCGAGCGGCCATGAAAGAAGCTGGCGTGCCGATCCTCCCCGGCTCTGACGTCCTGAAGAGCCCGGAGGAAGCAGCGTGCAAAGCCGCGGAGATCGGGTATCCAGTCATCCTGAAGGCCGCGGCGGGCGGAGGTGGGCGAGGCATGCGTGTGGTCCGCCGCGCCGAGGATTTGCCAGGCTTGCTGAGCCAGGCCCAGGCCGAGGCGGCAGCCGCCTTCTCCTGTCCCGATATCTACATGGAGAAGTTCATCCAGGAGCCCCGCCACATCGAATTTCAGGTGATCGCCGACCTCCATGGCAACGTGGAAGTGCTTGGCGAGCGCGAGTGCTCCATCCAGCGGCGGCACCAGAAGCTGATCGAAGAGGCTCCTTCTCCGGCCGTAAAACCCGAGACGCGCGAAAAGATGGTCAGGGTTCTTCGGGAAGCGATTCGCTCGGTCGGCTATTCAAACGCAGGCACAGTCGAGTTTCTGATGGACGAGGACGGCAGCCTGTACTTTATCGAGGTGAACGCGCGAATTCAGGTCGAGCACCCGGTGACCGAAATGATTACTGGAATCGACCTCGTAAAGAGCCAGATCCTCATCGCTGCTGGGGCCAAACTGCCCGACATCCTGCCGTCGCCGGTCACATTGCGCGGGCACGCCATCGAGTGCCGCATCAACGCCGAGAACCCGGAGACGTTTGTACCTTCTCCGGGCCGCATCACCGGCTTGAATCTCCCAGGGGGCATTGGCGTCCGCGTCGATACCGCCGCCTACACTGACGGCGTCATTCCGCCGTACTACGATTCCCTGGTGGCAAAGTTGATCGTCCACGGCAAAGATCGCGCCGAGGCCATCGCAAGGATGAATCGAGCCCTCGATATGTTCGTCGTCGAGGGGATTCACACCTCCATTCCGCTTCACCAGCGCATCCTGGTGCACCCCGACTTTCTCGCGGGCAAGTTTGATACGAATTTCCTGATCAAATCGGGAATCATCAAGGCAAGCCCTAGCCACTGAGGCCGGGGCTGCCATACGCGCGCAGGCTCATTGCACGAATCAGGATCCAGCTCTTCTCCACTGCGCTCAGGCCGATCCTCCGCCTGAGCACATCGTAGCCGGACGACTCGATGCGGTCGAGCAGGCGCGAGTAGATTTCGATGAGCGCCCACAGCGCCGGGCGGCTCCGCGGCTGCACCATGTCTACGATGGCCTGCGACTCCCGGTAGTAGCCCCGAGCACGATTCACTTCGAACTCGAGGAGCGCCCGCAGGCGGGGACTCAAATGAGATCCTCTCAGATCCGAGGAAGCAACACCAAAGCGTTCCAGATCCTCCGCCGGAAGGTACACTCTTCCCTTCTCCGCGTCCTCCCGAACGTCGCGGACGATGTTCGTCAGCTGAAAGGCGATCCCGCATTTCTCGGCAAGGTCGATGGCCCGCGAATCCTCGTAGCCGAAGATGTGAATGACGGTCAGCCCGACCACGGACGCTACCTGATAGCAGTAGCGGTACAGATCGTTGAACGTGGCGACGCTCCTCGGATAGAGGTCCGACGTCACCCCATCGATCATCTCGTGAAAGTAGGTGTGAGGGATCCGGTATCGCCGTACCGAATCGCAAAACGCGGGCCACACAGGATGTCCGTCGGACGCCCCTGTGTCAAGGGCGGACACCATTGCCTGCCGCCAGGCGTCCAGCGCCTCTGCGGCGTTCGGACGTCCAGCGAGCTCCGGCTCGTCGCTCAGATCGTCGCAGTGACGCATGAATGCGTAGATAGCGCACATCGCCGAGCGCTGTTCCGCGGACAGGAGCCGGAACGAGTAGTAGAAGTTCTTTGCGTGCCGGCGGGCTACGCGATCACAGTAAGCGTAGGACTTGGCCAGATCGCTTGTCACGTCTCACCTTACGCAGCTCTCGGCAGCGTCAGCCGCAACATGCTCCGGAGCAGCAGCGTCACCCGTTCCAGCTTCGAGATTGCAGGCCTCCGGGCCAGGACGTTGTAATCCATTGCGACAATCTTATCGAGAACACGCATGCCGCCCCGGCTGAAGAGGTCGATATCGAGGGCAAGGCGGCGGTCGACCATGCCTGCAAGAGGAAGTCCCGCCTCAAAGAGCTTGCGCGCCCGCTCGACGGCCTCCACCATTACCGCCCGAAACTGCGGCGTGAACCGCCGCGCGCGCAGATCCTCAATGCTGTATCCGTGGCGCTTTATGGACTCCACAGGAAGATAGATCCGGCCTTTCCCCAAATCCACCGTGACATCCTGCCAGAAGTTCGCAAGCTGCAAAGCGGTACAGGTGCAATCCGACAGACGCTGACGGTCCTCGTCACGGTAGCCGCAGAGATAGAGCAGGAGGCGGCCCACCGGATTGGCAGAGTACCGGCAGTAGCCGTAAAGCTCCTCGTACGTCTGGTAGGTAGTGACGGTCTGATCCTGCACAAACGCAGTGATGAGATCGCAAAACGGCTCCATCGGAAGGGCGTGCCGGTCTACGGTTTCCTTCAGGGCGACGAACACCGGATGCCGGACCTCGCCGGCATACATACGCTCCAGGTTCTCCCGCCACCAGGCAAGCAGGCGCAGGCTCTCGCCCGTCTCAAGGATTTCGTCTCCGAGATCGTCTGCCCAGCGGCAGA
>JADGHK010000592.1 GCA_019686145.1 Bryobacteraceae bacterium
CGCGCCGCTGGCGCCGCTGCTCGATGTAGACTGAGAGGCTTCCAGCTTCGTTTCGGGGGTGCTGACAGACAGGAAAAACAGACAGGCCGAGATGGCCCAAAGGCGTCCGGGCCTGCAAGACTTCATGAATTGCGGATTCCTTTCTACTCTGCGCCTAACACGAGACGTCCTTGGCAGACTCTTGGTTTCATCCACGGACTGCCAGAGCATTCTTTGAAACTCTCATTCTAGCTAAAAAAGAATGTGACAAGACATACCCGCGAGTGCCCCTCGAAGATCATTCACCGCCGGTGAAGGCGCGGTGCATCCGTTCGATACGCTTGGGGTAGCGCGAGAGACACAAGCCATATAAAAGGTGCCCTATCAGTATAGTGGACGGAGCGGTATATAAAGGAAGCAGCGGGCTGACGTGCCGCCATAACCCCGCCTGGAGGACTGAATACCATCCAAACGCGGTGATAATCGCCAGCACTGCCAAACGCCTCCTGCCGGAGACCCAGGCCACCGCCACCCCAAACACCACTCCCAGTAGACCCGCCGTTACGAGATGAAGTGACATTCCGGCAAGGGCCGGCATGCCGAACCCGGGCCGCACCACCTGGTCTCCGTAGATTGCAAAGGCCAACAGCTTCGGAATTTTCCAAAAATGCTCCCGTCGAATATAGGAGTCCAGGCAGAACCAGATGAGCATGACCACTCCGCCAATGACTCCGACCTCCAGACCGGCGAGAGCACGAAACCACACCGGGACCGGAGTGCGAGCTAAAAGCTCATCCGGTTTATCCTCACCCATCAAAACAGCCTATACTAGCACAAGCGCTTAGGCGGATCCGCAGGACTCCCGACCGTCGCGGAGGGCGCCTTGGCCGGCCGCATGACACTGCAAGACCAAATTCGGCGTCGACAGTGGTGGCAGAGCTGGCTGAGCCCAGAAACAAGAGTTCGAAAGGTTCACACGATGCGGAGAGCTGTGTTTACCGGTATCGGGGTCGTTAGCCCGAACGGCATAGGCCGGGAGAATTTTTGGAAGGCCACGCGCGAAGGTATCAGCGGCATCAGGCGCATCTCGCTGTTCGACGCCTCGGAACTTGGATCCCAGATCGCGGGGCAAGTCCCGGACTTTGACGAGTCGCGGTACGTCCGCCCCAAGGATCTGCCCCACGTCTCACGCGTCACTCCCCTTGCGATTGCTGCCGTCGAGGAAGCCCTGTGCGATGCCGGAATCGACCCTACCGTTATGACACGCGACGAGTTACGGCGGATCGCCGTGATCGTGGGATCGGGCGGCGGCAGCCAGGCCTTTACCGAGCACCAGTACCGGCTCTACTTCGAGGGTCTGCAAAAACAATGCAGCGTCTATGTCGTTCCCACATCGACCATCGGCACGCTGGCTAGCGAAGTATCGATGCGGTTTGGTTTCCGCGGGTTCAGCCACGTCGTATCGACTGGCTGCACCTCTTCGAGCGACGCGGTCGGCTACGCCTGGAGACAGATCCAGTGCGGCGCAGCGGATACGATCATCGCCGGAGGAGTCGATGCGCCCATCTCTGAACTGATTATGCGGGGGTTCCTCCTGATGCGGATCATGTCAACACGGTGGAACCAATGTCCGCAGAAAGCGTCCCGCCCCTTTTCCCACGATCGGGACGGTTTTGTCGTCGCCGAAGGGGCATGGTTTTTCGTGATGGAGGAACGGGAGCGCGCGATTGCACGCGGAGCCCATATCTATGGTGAGATCACCGGCTACGGCTCCACCTGCGAAGCGTACCATCGGGTCCGGCTGGAGGAGTGCGGCGAAGAGCCGGCCAGGGCCATTACGCTCGCCCTCGACGAGGCGGGACTGCCCCCCGAAGCCATTCAATACGTGAACTACCATGGCACTTCGACGGAACTGAATGACCGCATCGAGACCCGCGCTGTGAAGCTGGCATTCGGCCGGCATGCGTACAAGCTGGCGGGCTCCGCGCTGAAGAGTCTGATTGGCCACCCGCAAGGAGCGTGCGGCGCCGCCGGTATCGCGGCGACGCTACTGGCCATGAGGGACGGCGTCGTACATCCGACAAAGAATCTCGACGTACCCGATCCGGAGTGTGACCTTGACTACGTCCCGGACATTGGCCGGCGGGTCGATATTGACGCCGCCGTCGTGAACTGCATCGCCTTTGGAAGCAAGAACAGCGCGATTGTGCTTCAGCGCCACGATTGAGGCGTTCGCTGGAAGCGCCGGACCGTCAGGCGTTCGTGCGCCTGGATCAGCTTGCGGCCTCGCAGCCAGCCTTCGAACTTCACTTTCAGCTCGTCAGCCGAAACGCGTGCTCCCGCTTCCAGCAGTCCGTCGCCGGCCACAAGCGTCTCGTCGAACGCCCGGTAGCCGGTGAAATTCCGCATGAAGAAGTCGCGAAGCCACGGCTCCGGCACAGGCCGCTGCGACCCGTTGCTCTCAATGGACAGCTCCAGCCGCCAGGCGAACACCTACTCTCGAGGCTCCGCCGTCGAGGCATAGTAATACGAATGGTAGTAGCTGTACTTGCTGTACAGCTCCCCGCGGCGCGCTCCATTGACGATGATGCCCAGGACATTGTTCTGGCACAGCGATTGCATCGCTCGCGTGACGGAATCGATCGTCGTCGAACCCAGACGCACCACTATGATCGTTCCGTCGCAGAGCGTGGAGAGAAGATTGGCGTCAGCAGCGAACAGCAGCGGCGGAGTATCCAGCAC
>JADGHK010000593.1 GCA_019686145.1 Bryobacteraceae bacterium
TGAACGCCGATCACCCCGACATCGAGCGCTTCATCTGGTGCAAGGCAAACGAAGAGAAGAAGGCTCACATTTTAATCGACGCCGGCTATGATGCCTCCCTCGACGGAGAGGCATATAGCAGCATCTTCTTCCAGAACGCCAACAACTCGGTTCGAGTAACCGACGAGTTCATGCAGGCTGTGGTATCGGACGGCGACTGGTGGACGAAGTCCGTGCTGACCGGCCAGCCCGTGAAGCGCTACAAAGCGAAGGATCTGCTGCGCCAGATTGCCGAGGCGACACACCAGTGCGGCGACCCCGGCATGCAGTTTGACACGACCATCAACAGGTGGCACACGTCGAAGGCAACCGGACGCATCAATGCCTCCAATCCGTGCTCGGAGTACATGTTCCTGGACGATTCGGCGTGCAACCTGGCGTCCCTGAACCTGATGAAGTTTCTTGGTCCGGATGGCCAGTTCAACGTAGAGGCGTTCCGGCATGCAGTCGACACGATCATCCTGGCCCAAGAGATTATCGTCGACAACGCCAGCTATCCGACTGAGAAGATTGCGAAGAACTCGCACGACTTCCGGCCTCTCGGCCTGGGCTTTGCAAACCTCGGAGCGCTCCTGATGTCGCTCGGACTTCCTTATGACAGCGATGAGGGACGCGATTATGCTGCCGCAATCACTGCCGTTATGAGCGGCCAGGCATATCTTACCAGCGCGAGAATTGCGGAATCCGTCGGCCCGTGCCCGGGCTACGCCGTCAATGAGCAGAGCTTTCTCGAAGTCATCCGGATGCACGGCGAGGCGACGAGCAGGATCGACAGCCGGCGCGTGCCCAAAGCTCTCTATGACAACGCCAAGCGGTGCTGGGAAGAAGCCTACGCGCTCGGTAAGAAGGTAGGATTTCGCAATGCGCAGACGACGGTGATCGCACCCACCGGCACCATCGGCTTCATGATGGATTGCGATACCACGGGCATCGAGCCCGATCTGGCGCTTGTGAAGTACAAGAAGCTCGTGGGCGGCGGCGTGATCAAGATCGTCAACAACACCGTGCCCCAGGCGCTCATCCGGCTCGGCTATACGCCGGAGCAGGTGGAGACCATCGTCAGCCACATCGACTCGACCGGGACAATCGAAGGCGCGCCGCACGTGAAGCCGGAGCACCTGCCGGTCTTCGACTGCAGCTTCCGTCCCGTCAACGGAACCCGCTCCATCCACTACATGGGCCACATCCGCATGATGGCAGCCGTGCAGCCGTTCATTTCGGGAGCCATTTCGAAGACCATCAACATGCCCGAAGACTCGACGGTCGAGGACATCATGAACGCCTACATCGAAAGCTGGCGCCTTGGCTTGAAAGCCGTGGCGATCTACCGCGACAACTCGAAACGCGTTCAGCCGCTGAGTTCGGGCGATAGCAAGGGCGCAAAGAAGACAGCCGGAGCAGCAGCTGAAAAGGTATCCGAACGGGTTGTATACCGCCCCATGCGTCGCAAGCTACCCGATGAGCGGCAGTCCATTACCCACAAATTCTCCATCGGCGGCCATGAGGGCTACATCACCGTCGGATTGTATGAAGACGGCACGCCCGGTGAAATCTTCATCACCATGGCCAAGGAAGGCTCCACCATCTCCGGCCTGATGGACAGCTTCGCGACGGCGATCAGCTACGCGCTGCAGTATGGCGTACCGCTGAAGTTCTTTGTCGACAAATTCTCGCACGTCCGTTTCGAACCGAGCGGCTGGACCGGCAATCCGCAGGTTCCATACGCAAAGTCGATCATGGATTACATCTTCCGCTGGCTTGGCGCCAAGTTCCTGGGTCCGGAATATGCAATCACAGAAGCGGGCGAATCCCCGAAGCTACGGCCTACGGAAGAGGAACGCCAGCAATCATTGCCCTTCGACACGGCAATGGCCGACGCACCGCTTTGTGCAGAATGCGGTTCGCTCATGACCCGCAACGGCTCGTGCTACAAGTGTGAAAACTGCGGCGGCACCAGCGGCTGCTCGTAAATTCAGGTCAATACCGGACCTGATGGTGGGAGTTCCGGCGACCCGGCCCTCGCAAACCGGGTCGCCGTTTTGTTCTGAAGAGGAGTGCTGATGGATCCTGTTGTTTTGTTCCTGACTTTGCTTGGCGGTGTGCTGGTCGGCGCCGCCTGCACCTGGCTGCTTCTTTCACCAAGGGCGGAACAGGCCCTCCAGAAAGAACAAACGGAGCATGCCGTCGAGCGAGCCAGCCTCGAAGAAAGGATAAGCAGCAGAGAACGTGAACTGGAGGCGGCCCGCACCGAGCTCAAGAAGCGCGATGAGCAGATCGAGGCCCTGCGGCAGGAATGCACGAAGCTTCAGGCAACGGCTTCCTCCTTGACGGCAAGGATGGAAGAGACCCGGAAATCGGCGGAAGAGAAGCTGAATGTCCTTAACGAGGCGCAGAAGAAGCTATCGGATGCTTTCCAGGCACTCTCCTCCGAGGCCCTCAAGAGCAACAATCAGGCATTCCTGGAACTTGCAAAGACGCATCTCGCCGGCCTTCATGAGACCGCACAGGGCGATCTCACACACAGGCAGAAGGCGATCGAAGAGCTCGTGAAACCTCTCAAGGAATCGCTCGAGAAGGTGGACAGCCGAATCCGCGAAATTGAGAAGGCGCGCGAAGGCGCCTATGCCGGTCTCTCCGAGCAGGTGCGTGCCCTCGCCACGACCCAAATGCAACTGCAGA
>JADGHK010000594.1 GCA_019686145.1 Bryobacteraceae bacterium
GACGCTCGACCTGCTGCAGGAGATGAACGAGCTCGATCTGGACGGCGAGTCGGATACGGAACTGGCCGCACGCATCGCCTCCTATGAGCTGGCCTTCCGCATGCAGAGCCATGCTCCCGAAGCCGTGGACCTCAGCAAAGAGAGCGAGGCGACGAAGAGGATGTACGGGCTCGACCGGAAAGAGACGGCCGAGTTCGGAACGCGATGCCTGCTTGCCCGGCGTCTCGTTGAGCGGGGCGTTCGTTTTATTCAGATTTACTCCGGCGGTGGTCCGGTTAGCGTACAGTGGGACGCCCACAAGGACCTGGTCCAGAACCACGAAAAGATGGCGGGCATGACAGACCAGCCGATTGCCGCCCTATTGACCGACCTGAAGCAGCGCGGGCTGCTTGAATCCACACTGGTGATCTGGGGCAGTGAGTTCGGCCGCCTCCCGACCTCGCAGAGCGGCAATGGCCGGGATCACAACCCCCACGGCTTCACGATGTGGTTCGCGGGCGGCGGAACGAAAGGCGGACAGGTAATCGGCGCAACCGACGATTTCGGCCTGCGGGCGGTGGGCGAGCGCTATCACGTGCGTGATTTCCACGCCACGATCCTTCACGCCCTGGGTCTCGACCAGCACAAGCTGTGGGTTCTGCACAATGGACGCCACGAGAAGCTGACGGACTTCGGAGGAAAGGTCATCCAGCAAGTCTTCGGCTAACGGACCGTTTCCCGCAGCCGCCGTATCTTCGGAGTTCTCGTACCTTCCCACCGGTACTCGAAATGCGCGCTCGGGCGGACGTTGGAAACCAGCCGCGGGCGGAAACAGACAATGCACGTTCCTCCAGGCCGGCGAACACTCCGGTAAAGAACGCCATTCGAACCCGCTTCAAGAAGCCGCCGTCCCAAATCCTGCGACGCCTCGTAGCTGGTCGGGTGATGATAAGGGGCAAACTCCTCGCAATCTCTCCGGATGTCGTGGAATTCGCCCTGGAAGTCGGCGAGATACAGCCGGACCTGGACCCGCGTCTCGAACACGCCTACCTCAGCCAGCTCCTGAGCGCGGCGGTAGATCGCCTCGGCGTGGGCGGTCTCAAGATCAAGGCCCGCGTACCAGGCGCCCCGGTCAGGTCCCGTGAACCGGCTGCCGTTCACGGAAGGGTGGCAGAAGGCGGCCATAATCACCGATGCCATCGGCCGCCCCACGACCCACTCTGACGGAGGCAGGCGATAGAGAAGACCGAGTTCGGCCGAGATCCGGTCGTTCGTCCAGCTCTCGAGTTCGAACATCAGGTCAAGATCTTCCGGACTCGCCACCTGATCCAGCACTCCGACAGGCGGATAACGGCTCGGTATCAGGCGGCAGGTATCGGCGATATCGACAGTCGTTGTGGGAATCAGCTCCAACTGCCGCGTCTCCCATCCAGCAGCCGCCGCACCTGATAGAGGCCGTCAATGCCGCCTTCCACCATCAGCCGCAGCGCAGGCTTGCCGCCGAAGATCGGGTTGCTGTTCGGCAGGTTCACCCAACGGTCGGCAATGTCGGGATAGAGGATATGAAGGGCCTTGTAGATGCCCAGAATCAGCGAGATGCGGACGAGCATGTCGTAGGGAAGGGTGCCGACCTGCCCGGCCTTGTACTTGTAGTAAGTGGACTCGGGCGGCCATCCCAGCAGACCGCGCTGGTCCTCGACGCTGAGCCCCCAGGCGGAAGCGATGTTCAGGAAGGTTCGGATCGCAGGCGCGGACATCTGCCGCCGCACTTTTGGATCCTTGCGCCGGTCCACGGCGATCGACTGCTGTGCCTTCTGGGGCTGGCGCTGCTTCATCAAGCTCTCTATCTGGAGTATAAGCTCCAGATCTGGAGAATCTCAATGACTTTGACGCACGTTCAGGTACCGGCTGAGGTCGGGAAAGAGCAGTTCCTTGATTTCGGCCTTTTCCAGATCAGCCGGAGTGACGAGCGTTGCGCCGGAATCGAGCGTAGCCGGAGGCGTTTCTCCGTTCAGCTTCATCCCGATCGCTTTCGTTGCTTCGTAGCCCATTCGAAACGGGTTCTGCACGACGATGGCCTGAATCCACCCTGCCTTCATATCGGCGACAAGCTGATCGCTGGCGTCGAAGGCCACCAGCTTCACATTCCGGGCGTTTCGGCTTTTCAGAGCCTGCACTGCCCCGGCGGAACTGCTCTCGTTATCGGCGAAGAGCCCGGCAAGATCCGGGTGCGCTGTCAGAATATTCTCGGTAACTGCCCTCGCCTTGGCCCGGTCCGCCATGCCTAGCTGGAGCCCAACGACGTCAATCTGGGGGAACTTTGCGCGGATCTCATCCTGAAAGCCGTGCTCACGCTCCATCGTGGAGGCGCTCCCCGGCATGAAGCCGATGATTGCGACCTTGCCTTTGCCTCCGATCAACTCCCCCAGCTTGCGAGCCGCCATCCGGCCACCCTCCTCGTTGTTCGTGGCCACGTAGCTGACGCGCTCTTTGGTGTCAATGTCCGAGTCGAAGATGGAGACGGGTATGCCGGCCCGTGCCGCCCGCTCGACCACACCGACCAGCGCCTTGCGATCCACCGGCGCCAGGACGATGCCCGCCAGACGCCGGTTCACCATCGATTCCACGATTTCGATCTGACGGCTGGCGTCGACCTCAAGCGTTGGTGCGTTCCATTCCACCTCAAAGCCATACTCTTCTGCGGCTTTCAGAGCTCCGGCGCGGACGGTCTGCCA
>JADGHK010000595.1 GCA_019686145.1 Bryobacteraceae bacterium
CATCCACGAAGCCCCTCCGGAGCAGCGTCTGGATCTCGCGTTCCGGCTGGTGCTCGCCCGCTTGCCCAGGGATTTCGAGCGTAAAAAGCTCAGCGCATCCCTTCAGTTCTTTAAAGACCACTTTGCTTCGGAACCCGAAGCGGCGCGGAAGCTCCTCAGTCAGGGAGACTCCGCTTCAGACCCGAACATTCCAGCACCTGAGCTGGCGGCGTGGACGGCCGTTGCCAGTCTGATCCTCAATCTCGATGAGACAGTAACGAAGGAGTAGATGAGCATGGAGCGGACAACGACACGCAGACAATTCTTCAGCCAGTCCCTCGCCGGGCTCGGGACTGCAGCCCTCTCCAGCCTGCTCAGCGAAGATCTGCGCGGCCAGGAGGAATCTTCAGGTTTACCGGGGTTGCCGCACTTTCCAGCTCGTGCCAAACGGGTGATCTACCTCTTCCAGTACGGAGGGCCGTCGCAGATCGACCTCTTCGACCCGAAGCCTCAGCTTGCCAGGATGCAGGGTTCCGAGTTGCCCGCCTCTGTACGGATGGGCCAGCGCCTCACGACGATGACGGCGGCTCAATCGTCCTTTCCCGTGGCCTCCTCGATATTCCGCTTCTCGCAGCACGGGCAGAGCGGCGCATGGTTGAGCGAACTGCTCCCATATACCGCGCGCGTCGCGGATGACATCTGTTTCGTGCGCTCCTTGTACACCGAGCAGATCAATCACGATCCGGGCATTACCTTCTTCCAAACCGGCTTTCAGCTTGCGGGCCGCCCGAGCATTGGCTCGTGGATCGCCTACGGCCTGGGGGCTGAGAACAAGGACTTGCCTGCGTTCATCGTCATGACGTCGAAGGGCGGCAAGCTTGGTGACCAGCCCTTGGCGGACCGCCTTTGGGGAAGCGGCTTCCTTCCGACCCGTTATCAGGGAGTAAAATTCCGCTCCGGTCCGGATCCCGTCCTTTACCTCTCTAATCCCGAAGGTTTCAGCACCAAGGCCCGGCGCCGCTATCTGGATGATCTGGCGGATCTGAACAAGGCCAAGCTGGAAGAGACGGGGGATCCGGAAATTGCCACTCGCATCGCACAGTACGAGATGGCGTTCCGTATGCAAGCGTCCGTCCCCGAACTGACGGACCTTTCAACGGAACCGGAAGAAACTTTCAACCTGTATGGTCCCGACTCCCGGAAGCCCGGTACCTTTGCTGCCAACTGCCTGCTAGCGCGGCGTCTGGCGGAGCGCGGAGTGCGCTTCATTCAGCTGTTTCATCGCGGGTGGGATCAGCACGCAAAGCTCCCCGACCAAATCCGCATTCAGTGCCGCGCCACGGACCAGCCGTCCGCAGCGCTCGTGGCCGACCTCAAGCGGCGGGGCCTGCTGGACGATACGCTGGTCGTCTGGGGCGGGGAATTCGGGCGCACCGTCTACTGCCAGGGCACGCTTACAGAAACAGACTACGGAAGAGACCACCACCCCCGCTGTTTTACGATCTGGATGGCGGGCGGAGGCATCAAGCCGGGCATTACCTACGGGGCCACCGATGACTTCAGCTACAACATCACCGAGAACCCGGTCCACGTGCACGACCTGCACGCCACGATCCTGCATTGCCTGGGGATCGACCACGAGCGGCTTACATATAAGTTTCAGGGCCGGCGCTTCCGCCTTACGGACGTGGGCGGCGAGGTCGTGAAGGGCATCCTCAAGGCCTGAATTTCTCTTCCACCGCTTTCTTCAGCAGAGCCGGAGGCAGCAATCCCTGGCTCAGGATGAAGTCGTGGAACTCGCGCTGGTTGAACTTGGGGCCGAGCCGTTTCTCGCTCTCGCGGCGGAGTTCCAGCAGGCGGGTGTAGCCGTAGAAGTAGGAGGTCGCCTGGCCGGGCGAGCGAAACGTGTACCGGTCCACTTCCTGGGTCGCCATGGCTTCGGAAAGCACGACGTCTTTGGTCAGCACGTCCATCGCCTGAGATGGAGTGACCTTGCCCGCGTGCAGCTCGGGGTCGAGGAAAGCTCTGGCCGCGCGCAGAAGACGATACTGGAGGGAGATCAGCTTGCCCTCTGCAGGCATGAACGGATACATCATCCATTCTGAGTAAAGGCCCCAGCCCTCGACGTTCGTGCTATTGAATGCGTAGATCGCCCGGGCGGTAGAAACCCCGTTCTCCACCATTGCGCTGAACTGCATCTCATGTCCCGGACGCGCCTCGTGAGCGGTCAGCGTCCAGGAGGCAGCTGCGAAAGTGAAGTCGTCCATCCGCTTGCCCTGCGCCGACGGGTTCGACAACGGCAGTACAAACTCCCCGGTTTCCCCTTCGTTGTTGATCAGCCGCGGAGGGCGCATGTGCGGCGCGGGCTGAGCGGCGGATTCGGCCGGGCTGGCCAAACGCATGCGCGCCGGACGCTCGGGGAGGGAAACAAGCTGCTCGCGGCGGACGATCTCTTCAATTTGTCCGATTCGCGCCCGATAATGATCGACGATGGTATCTCCCTGGAGCTGCTCTTTCTTGAGCTCCCTGATGACGTCGCGGTAATCGGAGGACCTGAAACCTCGCTGTTTGGCGACATCTGCGGCGACCCGCTGCATTTCCTGCTGGATCTCATCAAACGCCTTGTGCGCCATGGCCGTGAGTTCCTCCGCCGGGATGTCGACACCGTAGCTCTTCAGCCTGTAGGCGTACAATTCCGGAGGCAGCCGGAAGTCGTCACGGCTGCGCGG
>JADGHK010000596.1 GCA_019686145.1 Bryobacteraceae bacterium
TTCCGCTTCACCACCTGCGCCGCGGCGTCAATCCCGTTTAACTGCGGCATGGCTACATCCATGACGACAACATCCGGGCGCAACTCTTCGGCAAGCCGCACTGCCTCGCGGCCGTCCGCCGCTTCACCGACCACCTGCATCCCGGCGTTTTCCAGCAGGAATCGAAGTCCTTTTCTTACGACGCCGTGGTCATCAGCCAGCAGCACGCGTATGCTCATGCGCCTCCTTTTGGCCAAACGGTAGTTCTACACTCAACACGGTCCCCTTGTCGGACTGCGAATAGATCCGCACAGTACCTCCAAGTTCCCGGACACGCTCTTCAATCCCTATCAATCCCAGACCGCGGCGCCGCGCTCCCGGCGGACCGATCCCGACGCCGTCATCCTGCACCGTCAACAGCAAACCGTCTCGATGCCCATGGACCGCAATCCGAATTTCATTCGCGCGAGCGTGGCGGGCGCAGTTCGTCAATGCTTCCTGGATCACCCGGAAAACGCACGTGCGGTGCCGCTCCGGCAACGCATCGAGGGCCCCCTCGAGCTGCAGATTTACCGGAACACCAAAACGGCGTGAAAAATCTCTCGCCTGCCACTCCAGTGCCGGCTGGAGGCCCAGGTCGTCCAGCATGGAAGGGCGGAGACCCATCGCCATATCCCTGACCACGCGCAGCGTCTGCTCGACGAGCTGCTTCGTGCCGGAAAGATGACTGTGGAATTCACTCTCCGACACGAAGCGGAGCCGCTCCAGAGTCCCGAGCTCGACGCGAAGCGCAGTGAGCATCTGTCCGACCTCGTCGTGCAGCTCCCTCGATATGGATTTCCGCTCCTCCTCCTGTGCGCGTACGAGCTGCTGAGAGAGACGGCGCAACTCACTTTCCGCACGTTCCGCGCTCGTCCGCGCCTCTTCCGCCCGCCGTTCCAGACGGATCACTCGTATGATCGTGGCGATCGCGACCGCGATCCCCAGAAACAGCGCGACGCCGAGAAGCTGAGCCATTTCCACCGTGAAATCGCGCTGCCGCTGTTCGAGCGCCTCCTTCTGCCGCCGCCACGTCTCGTCATTCAGCGCGCGAATCTCACGCGCCATGCTGAGTACCGCATTCCGCCTGGGCAAGACCGTCTTACGCAGGAAGAATGAGCTGAGGGCCATCTTCTGCTGCGGGGTCCATTCAAAGAGGGGATCGAGAGCTTTCCAGTACGCATCCAGCTCCTCGTTCAATCTCTTTAGCGCTGCGGCATCCTGAGGACCGGTCATCAATCCCTCAAGCTCATCGAGCTGCTTGGTCATGGAGGAACGGATTTTCAAGAGCTGCTCGCGATGCATCGTGCCGGTGATATGGGACGGGTCGAGCAGATAGTCGCGCACGAAAATCGCTGCCTGGAAGACATTGGCGCGAACGCTCGCCAGCGTCTGATCGAGACGCTGCTGCGCCTCGTACAGCTCCGCAACCTCCCGGTAAATCTGATACCCTTTGCGAAACGCAAGAAAGCCTGCCAGCCCTACCAGGATAAGAAGACTGCCAAAAGCTAGAGTAAGAATAGGAGATGAACGAGGATGCACTCTAATCCCTTTATTTTAAGGCCTGCCATAAATCGAGCGTGAATCGTATGCACCTCGTATTCACTGATTTAGATGGAACGTTACTCGATCATGATACGTATGCATGGGAACCCGCGCTTCCGGCGCTAACATCGCTTGAGGCAGAGGGCTCGCCCGTCATCTTCGTCTCAAGCAAGACCCGCGCGGAGATGGAAGTGTGGCGCAGCCGGATGGCAAACCGGCATCCCTTCATCAGTGAGAATGGCGGCGCAATCTTTATTCCCTGCGGTTACTTTCCCTCTCCGATCCCGGGCAGTGAAATTCGAGATGCATACGAGATTCTCCGTCTTGGCGATAATTACGCGGAACTGGTTCGCACGCTCAAAGAGGCCTCTTTGCGAACCGGAGTCCGTGTTCTCGGTTTCGCCGACATGACCGACGACGAAGTTGCGGAGAAGACTGCGTTGACGCGCGAGCACGTGCATATGGCACGGCAGCGCGAGTTCGACGAAGCTTTCCTCATCCTGGACATGGATCGCAAGGAGAGTTTGTTGCATGCGATAGAGCAGGCGGGCAAGCGCTGGACGCAAGGGGGACGCTTCTTCCATATCACCGGCGACAACAGCAAAGCGGCCGCCGTCGGCAGGCTGCTCGAACAGTTCAGAACACTGCATCCTGGCGTTGTGTCGATCGGGCTGGGGGACGGCCCAAACGACATTCCATTCCTCCGGCTCATGGACATCCCGGTCATCATTCCCTCCGCGAAGCTGGAGCAGATGACTTCGGCGCTGCCGCACGCCCGCGTCGCCAGAGCACCCGGACCGGAGGGCTGGAATCAGGAGATTCTCGCGATCCTCGGCCGGAGCAGCTAGAGGTGATGCCAGACCGACCGCTCCTCGTCGTGCAGCCGCTGCGATTCCGCCTCGAGCTGGCGCTGCACCCATCCGCGTGCGCCGAAGCCTAAAGCGAGACTCGCTGCCAGGACGGCGCCGCCCACGAGAATGATGAACGCGGCAAGAAAGACGCTGCGGGCAAAATCCAGAGTGTCGGCTGCGACGACAACAGCCACAAAGACAATGACGATGCGCACTGCGCCCGCCAGCCTGCGAGAGAACACGATGCCTTCGTTCACCGCCCACACCAGTGTGCTTCGGCCCAGGTACTGAGC
>JADGHK010000597.1 GCA_019686145.1 Bryobacteraceae bacterium
GTTTCATGCTCCTGCTCCTGCTGGTCCCGGCCGCCGCCCAAAGCGGGGAGAAGCAGGACAGTGGGGGTAAAGCTTCAGACGGTCAGGCGAAGATTGTCATCAGGGTCGATCCGCGCAGTGGCCGGCTGGTACGGCAGGTTGTGAGGCCGCGAGGCGCCGCGGAACGAAAGGCTGCTTCCGCGATTCCCGCCAGCCGCAATACCGCGCCAAAGGCGAATCTCTCGCTGAAGGCGCCCGAGGAAATTGAACACATCGTGGAAGAGGCAGCTCGGGCGCATGACATCGACCCGCTGCTGGTGCATTCGGTAATCGCCGTGGAAAGCAATTACGATCCCTTTGCCCTGTCCCCCAAAGGCGCGGAAGGCCTGATGCAGCTCATTCCGTCAACAGCACGCCGATTCGGCGTGACAAACTCGTTTGATCCGAAGCAGAACATCGAAGGCGGCGTGAAGTACCTCAAGTACTTGAAGACTCTCTTCAAAGACGATCGCTTGGCTCTCGCCGCCTACAACGCAGGGGAAGGCGCGGTGCAGAAGTACGGAACGGTTCCTCCTTACCAGGAAACGAGGGATTACGTACAGAAGGTGGGCAGGAAGCTGGGAGAGGCGCGCGCCCGCCAGGTCGAGCCCGTTGCAGCCGAGCGGGAACCGGAACATCCCGCACTTGAGTACTACACGGATGCCGATGGTCGCCTGTACCTTCGCACACGAGTGAGAGAGGCGGCCGCAAACACGGCAATGGAATGATCAGGCAGGCCAGCAGTAGATGGTTGATTCTCCTCAGCGCCTGGGCGGGTCTCAGCGCAACTGCCGCCGCTCAAACTCTGGCTGTCACTGCAGTCCGTCACTGGTCCCTCGGAGACGTTACCCGGATCGCCATCGAGACCAACGGCCCATTCGAATTCCACCACGAGAAGCTCTCAAACCCTGACCGCCTGTTCTTCGACATTCAAGGCTCTCGGAAATTCCAGGGAGGCGGCCGGGGCATCCACAAGATCCAGGTTGAGGACACCCTGATCTCACAGATTCGCGTCGCTCAGACGCAAAGGTCGGTGACGCGCATCGTGCTCGATCTGAAGTGTCCGGTCGAAGAAAAAGTGTCGCGCCTCGCCAACCCCAATCGCCTGATCGTGGAGTTGAAAGCAACGGGTCCGGCTGCTCCCTCTTCCCCCGTGTCGCCGCCCTCCGGAGCTCCTCTCATTGAGCCGGGCTTGCCAAAGCCCCCGGAGCTGACCGCTGCCCCTGCAGCCCTGGAACCGGTCGCGGCGAAGGCGTCCGTGTCCGGCACACCCGGCCGTCTCATTCCCGATTCCCCGCCCGTGGAAGCGGACTTCGGGAAGATCCCGCTGCCAGCTTCGCGGAATAGCAACGGATCGAGATCGCTGACGCGGGCTCTCGGGCTTAAGCTCGGACGAGTCGTGCTAGACCCCGGCCATGGGGGCCACGACCACGGCACCGAAGGGCCCTCCGGGCTGCTCGAGAAAGATCTGGTGCTGGACGTGGCTCTTCGGCTGGGCAACCTCATCGAGACCAAGCTGGGCAGCGAAGTGGTATATACGCGCAAAGACGACCGCTTCATTCCTCTCGAAGAACGGACAGCGCTGGCCAACTCCAATAAAGCCGATCTTTTTCTCTCAATCCACGCCAATGCCTCCCCGCAAAGGTCCGCAACCGGCGTAGAGACCTACTACCTCAACTTCACGGACTCGCCTATCGATCTCGAGGTTGCCGCCCGCGAGAATGCGGGCCACGGGAAGTCGATTTACGAACTGAAAGACCTGATTCAGAAGATTGCCCTGAAGGAGAAGCTGCAGGAATCGCGCGAGTTTGCAGTAAAGATACAATCCGCGCTGTTCCCGGCTGTCGTCAAGGCGAATCCGCGGGCGAAGAATCGCGGGGTAAAGAAGGCGCCGTTCGTCGTTCTGATCGGGGCTTCCATGCCGTCCGTGCTCACGGAGATCGGTTTCGTCAGCAATACCCGCGAGGAAAAGTTGCTAAAGAGCCCGGAACACCGGCAAAGGATTGCCGAAGCGCTCTTTAAAGGCATCTCCCAGTATGCGGAGAGCCTGAGCCGCTTCTCCATCGCGCAACGCCAGGAACCCGAGCCGCAATCGAAGAAGTAGGCTAGCTGAAAGCCCGGTAGATCTTGCGGTCGCAGGAGGCGAAAACCGTGCGGTTCCGTCCGAGATGCTTGGCCCGGTAAAGCGCCAGGTCAGCTGCGTGAATCAGTTCTTCGGCATCCGACGGCGAAGGACAGAAGGCGCTTGTGGCCCCAAAGCTCGCTGAAATATCGATGGAGCCTCCTAGAAAGTCAACGGGACGAGACGCCAGCGACTCCCGCATGCGGTCCGCCTTCCGCAAGCAATCGGCTTCGTTGCAGCCGGGCAGAACAATTAGAAATTCTTCGCCTCCGTAACGGCCGACGCCATCGTACGGTCGAACCTCGGCCAGCATCCGTGCCGCCGATTCCCGGAGAACTGTATCGCCGGCAGCGTGGCCGTAGGTGTCATTCACCAGCTTAAAGTGGTCAAGGTCGCACAGGACGATGCCCACCCAGCTTTCATTGCGTTCGGCCCGCGCGAGTTCTCGCCTGAGGATGTCGAGGATGGCGTGCCGGTTCCAGGTGCCGGTCAGGAAATCCCTGGTAGCCTGTTCGCGAAGCGCCTCGCGAGCCCGGACCAGCTCGGCCTGCAGGTCAAGAATC
>JADGHK010000598.1 GCA_019686145.1 Bryobacteraceae bacterium
CTGCTGAAGGTATACAAAGCGACGTGGTCTGTGGGATGCAGTTGTCGAATGAAGCGGAGGATTGCTTCCTGCGCGTACACCAGGCCGGCGTACATGTTATTACTGGTATCGAACAGGATGAAGACGCTTCGATTCATTCCCGGGGATATGGATGCTTCTTTTGATGATTCCTCCCAGAAAGAAACAATGGACTGGGGAATTCCGTCTTCGCGTACCCGGATGTTTTCAGGCTTCAGTCCACTGACATACCGGCCCTTGCTGTCTTTGACAGTGAAGTTGAGGACCATCATGTTGACGTCAACCCGATAGACCGGCTGGGGTCCCTCGGCCTGAAGGAGCAGCAGAATCCCAAAGGCTGCCGCCGCCGCTGTAGCTGCAGATCGCAACGCCTCCCCTCCTCTCCACCAAGCGAGCCTGTCCGGACGGGTGCAACTGGGGTGCCAGCGCCGAGCGGAAAGAGAGGAGGAATACTTAGAGTTTTTTCGACGGCTTTTGCACTGGCATCGCGGAAAAATTTACCGCACGGTGAAAGGAACCCCTCACCTGAAGCGATCTTCAAATCAAAAGGAGACCACAAATGAGAAGAGTGGGTGTGTTTGTTACAGTATTCCTGTTGAGCGGAGCATTTTTGACTGCCCAGTACCCGCAACGGCCGGAAAAGCCAGCGGTTCGAGCCACCGGAGAAGGAACCGTATCAGCGAAGCCCGACCGGGCGCAGATCCAGATCGGCGTAGTAACAGAAGCGACGACGGCACAGGCGGCAGCGTCCCAGAATGCGAAACAGACAACCGAAGTGATCGCCGAGCTGCGACGTATCCTGCCCGCCGGTGCAGACCTTCAGACATCTGGCTATTCGCTGCAGCCCAACTATCGGTCTGGTCCGCGAGAGGCTCCGCGCATCGCGGGATATATTGCATCGAACACGGTGAGGGTAACCATCGATGACTTGGCCTCAGTTGGCAAAGTCATCGATGCAGCTACGGCGACCGGAGCAAATCAAATTCGCGGAATCCATTTCATGGTGAAGGATGAGCAGGCCTTGCGCGCTCAAGCTCTCCGCGCTGCGGTTGCGCAAGCCAGAAGGAACGCCGAAGCAATGGCTTCGGGTTTGGGATTGAAACTCGGCCAAATTCTCTCCGTTGAGGAGGCCGCCCCCGTCGTGGTTCCTCGCTTCGAGCGGGCAGTCGCACTGGCAGCGGCGGCCGATACAACAACCATCGAGCCTGGAACGATTGACGTGCGGGCGCAGGTAACCATCACGGTCGAACTCGTGCCTTAGGGCATCATTCACCCATCACTTTAATGATGAGACGTTTCGGGCGCTGGCCGTCGAACTCCGCATAATAAATCTGCTGCCAGGGCCCGAGATCAAGCTTTCCGGCAGTCACCGGCACGATCACCTGGTGATGCACCAGCAGGCTCTTCAAATGAGAGTCTCCGTTGGTCTCACCGGTCCGATGGTGCCGGTAATCGTCGCGATAAGGCGCAAGGCACTCGAGCCACTCATCGATTGCTGTAATTGCGGATTTCAACGTCTCCCCTCCTCTATGCCAAGCGAGGCCTGTCCGGACGGTGCAACTGGGTGCCAGCGACCGGAGCGGAAAGAGATGAGGAATACCTAGAACTTTTTCGAACGCTTTTGCTCTGGCGGCGCCGACAAACTTACCGCACGATGAAAGAAAACTCTCGCTTGGGAGCGATTGAAATCAAAAGGAGGTTACGAATGAGACGAGTGGGCGCAATTGTCACAGTATTTCTGTTGAATGGGGCATTTTTGACTGCCCAGTGCTAGCAACAGTCGGAAAAGCCAGCGGTTCGAGCCGATGGAGAAGGCATCGTAACGGCGACGCCTGATCGGGCGCAGATCGAGATCGGCGTAGTAACAGAGGCGACGACAGCGCAGGCAGCAGCAGCCCAGAATGCGAAGTAGACAACGCAAGTGATCGCCGAGCTGCGACGTGTCTTGTCCGCCGGAGCAGAGTTTCAGACCACCGGCTATTCATTGGAGCCGAAGTACCGGCAGTCGCAGCGAGACGCTCGGCGCATCGTGGGGTATACCGCATCGAACACGGTGAGGGTAACCACCGACGATCTGGCGTCGGTGGGCAAAATCATCGATGTAGCTACGGCTAGCGGAGCAAATCAAATCAGCGACCTCCGTTTCACGCTGAAGGATGAGGAGGCCTTGCATGCCCAAGCTCTCCGGGCTGCGGTTGCCAACGCCAAAAGGAACGCTGAAGCAATAGCGTCCGGTTTGGGATTGAAACTCGGCCAAATTCTCTCCGTCGAGGAGGGTTCCCCCCGTTGGATTCCTCGTGTCCCGCGGGCGCTGTCGGCTGAAACGATAACCATCGAGCCTGAAACGATTGACCTGCGGGCGCAGGTAACCATCAGGGTCGAACTCGTGCCTTAGCAGCTCATTCCCCCATCACCTTAATAATTAAGCGTTTCGGGCGCTGGCCGTCGAACTCCGCATAGTAGATCTGCTGCCAGGGCCCGAGATCGAGCTTTCCGGCGGTCACCGGCACGATCACCTGGTGATGCACCAGCAGGCTCTTCAAATGAGAGTCTCCGTTGGTCTCGCCAGTCCGGTGGTGCCGGTAATCGTCCCGGTAGGGGGCCAGGCGTTCGAGCCACTCATCGATGTCCTGAATGAGCCCCTCCTCCGCGTCATTCACCCACACGCCAGCGGTGATGTGCATT
>JADGHK010000599.1 GCA_019686145.1 Bryobacteraceae bacterium
ATGCAATTTGGTCCCTTTTGTTATTCATGCAATAGGCTAAATGTAAAACATTTGTATTAAACTCTTCGCCTTTTCTACGCAAAGTAAAAAATACCTGACTTTCATTCCAACTATGTCAAAAATGCCTGCTATACTGGGAACGCACCTACCAATCAAGCCGTCACATATCCCAATAAGGGAGGATTCTTGTGAGCCAGTATGTCTTTGTGGATCCGAGTGCTTCCTTTGCACTGCCGGACAGCTTCGATTTCGAAGATTATATAGAGACGGAACAGGAACTTTGGGCTCTGTTCCCGGAAACGGAAGGAAAGCGGGCTAATTTCGGGCAAGTAGGCCTGACTGCGCAGATTTATGTGGAAGTTCCGGACGATGGTTCCGATCCGGGGATGGACGAGACCTATATTCTCATGCCTTGCGCGGACAAGACCATGAAGCCGATCCGCATGAAGGCATGCCGCCGCTTGACGCTTACCGAATACCGGATGGGACACCTGACAGCGCTGAAGCTGATGGGCAAGATGAACGAAGCAGCCAGCGTCATGCAGGAGGTTGGCCGGCAGATTCTGGGCGAGGAAGTCATGGAGGAAGTCCGCGCCCGCATGCAGCCGAAAGAAGAAGAAGACGAAGAGAACGGCAACGAATAGATCGCGCTGACTCCCTGCCGAATCCTCCCTGGACGCATTGTCATTGTCAGGGATCGCTACCGCCCGTAAAGACGCGGCGATATTCTGTACTACCGCCGGACCTCCCGTAGCAGCTATTCCCAGCCGTTCCGGCGCTTTCGCCTGCCGTGATTGGTTTCCCAGGCTTCACCGCCGTGGAAGCCTCGTTCACCTCAGTCCACTTCCGCCAAGTGCAGGGCGACGACACCGAAAGTCATCCGCTTAAACCGTACCCGGACGTAGCCAGCCTGCCGCATCTCCGCCGCCAGCTCTTCCGCGCCCGGGAACTTCCGGACAGATTCCGGCAGGTACGCGTAGGCGTCCGGCGACCCGGAGATAGCGCCTCCCAGGCGGGGCAGAATCCATCGCGAATAGAAGTTATAGGCGCTTGCAATCAGCGGGTTTGGCGGCGTCGAGAACTCCAGGATCGCAACCATTCCGCCTGGCCGCAAAACGCGCTTCAGCTCCTCGAGCCCCTTGCGATAGTTGGCGAAGTTGCGAAAGCCAAAGGCGAGCGTAACGAGATCGAGCGACCGGTCTGGCACTGGAAGGCACAGCGCATCAGCCTCGAAAAGAACTGCGGGAGAACGGCGCTTCCGCGCCTTCTCAGAAGCTGCGATCAGCATTGGATGGCAGAAGTCTGCGCCAAATATCCCAGCCTTCTTGTGTTCGGATAGCGCGAGCAGCAGGTCGCCTGTTCCGCAGCACAGGTCCATCACACGGGCATCGGGGCGACTCAGGACGTGCCGGACTTCCCGGACGGTACGGAAGCGCCAGTACCGGTCAACCTGAAACGACAACAGGTGATTTAGCAGGTCGTAGCGATGCGCTACGCGCCCGAACATTCCGCGCACCCATCGCGCCGCCTGTTCCTCTGTCGCCGTTCCGGGCGGCGTTGTTCCCAGTGTCTTCAAGCTTCTCCCGCAAGCCCTAGCCGCGCCGCTTCGAGCACCATCTTCTCCTCGAGGCCGGAAGCGATCACTGTCTGGCCAATGGCGGGAACCAGGACAAAGTGCACCTTTCCGCGAACAGTCTTCTTGTCCTTGTAAATGTGCCGGACTACCGCCTCGGGCGAAATACCCTCGAGAGAAGGGATAGGACCGTATTTGTCTATGGTCTTCAAAACATCGGCAGCCGTTTCAGCGGAAAGGCGCCCCGTCAGCCGGGAAAGATGGACGGCAGCCCTCATCCCGAAAGCGACCGCCTCGCCATGCAGAAAGCGCCGATACTCGGTTTCCGCCTCGAGGGCATGTCCCAGAGTGTGGCCGAAATTGAGGATGCGGCGTAGGTCTCCCTCGCGCTCGTCGGCCGATACGACTTCGGCCTTGATGCGAACGCTGGCCTCAATCATTTTGTCGACCGCGCCAGGATCCTGGTTCAGAACCGCGCCGGCGCGCTCGGACATCAGCCGGTAAAGTTCGGGATCCCGGATGATCCCCGCCTTGATGACCTCAAACAGCCCTGCCCGGTATTCGCGTTCGGGCAGCGTCTTCAGCACTTCGGGATCCACCAGAACGGCTTCAGGCTGGTGGAAGCTGCCGATCAGATTCTTTCCGGATTCCAGATTGACCCCGGTTTTGCCGCCGATGGCCGCGTCGACCTGGGCGAGCAAAGTCGTCGGCACTTGCAACACGGGCACGCCGCGCATGAAAATCGCAGCAAGGAAACCTCCGACGTCGCCGACGATGCCGCCTCCGAAGGTCACCACGATGCTTGACCGGTCGCCACCTGCAGCTACCATCTGTTCGGCCAGCGCCTCCACGGACGACAGCCGCTTCCGTTCCTCTCCGCCGGGGAAGAAGAGGACCGCGTGGGAGCGGTGGCGTAAGGCTTGCTTTACCGTTTCGCCGTGCAGCTGCCAGACATCTTCGGTGGTCACCACAAAGACCTTGCCCGCGGATGAAGGCAGGAAAGACCCGAGCCGGGAAAGAAGGTTGCGCTCAACGTGGACGCAGTACGCCTTCGAGGCAGTCTGCACCGGGAAGGTAGCCATACATTCGTTGTAGCATGGGAGAATCGACCCGATCACGGAACA
>JADGHK010000600.1 GCA_019686145.1 Bryobacteraceae bacterium
TCGCTGCCAGGCAGATGCATCCTTAGGTCGCTGGACCTTCCTGTGATCTTTCAAGGCATCACCAATGTCGGCGTTGTTCCATTCTTGCGGCGGACGGTTGAGAAGAGGACTGTTCCGGGTCCACCAATCATCCGGCTTTGTTCCGTTATAGAGCCGGGTCACCTCCTCCCGATTCACCCGCTCCTTGGCAGCTTCGAGCAAATTCAGGTCCTGCACGCAGTTGCGCTGAATCTTCAGGCGAATGCCGGGTATCGGCTCATTGATTCCGAATCGAGTGCCCGGATATACGAGCGCTGTGGCCCCCCCTGTGAATTGAAACCACGGGTCGTCGCCAGGAGAGACAGCCAGCCAGTGGACGAATCCGGAAGCGCCGTACAGCCACGCTTTCAGCAGCTCGGAAGTAATCGCTGCCGAGTTGTCGTTGACTCTTGGCGGGCTTCCGTATGTCCACAAGATCTCGCCCCTGCTGCGGATCAGCTTAGGCGCCCAATCGTAGAGACTAAGCATGCCGCTTCCTGCGACCCAAAAGTTGATGACGCCTTCGAGCTCCTTGAACTGCTGGGCCATCGTCCAGCTCGTGTCCGTACGAAAGACCCATTTGACAGGGGAGTCGGCGGGAATGGCCTTCTTCATTAACCGCCCATACTCCACGAAGTAGCGGTTGTCTTCCGGGAAGCGGGTCTCGTCGCCGTCCCAGGGGAACGCCTTGTACCGCTTCTTGTGATTAAAGAAAAGCTCGAACCGGGTCTGAGTCCAATTCTTCTCGCGGAAATGCTGCTCCATTTCGCGCACGACGTTGACGAACTCAGTTTCATAGCCCTTCTCGTTCCACCATAGAAACGAGGCGGGCCACTCCGGATTAATTGGCAAGTAGACGAATGGGATCGGACGCGGACCACGGCGAGTGTTCGCAAATGCGGTTCCGTCGAGCAGCGGCCCGTAGTGCCGGTCGTACAGGTCCCAGCTCTTGATCCTGCGAGTCCGCCCGCTGCCGGTCAACTCCGGCGCAAACTCGGGGGCTACCTTTCCCCCGTGTCCGTAGCCGAGCTGATGAAAGGTTCCCCGGTGCTCGTAGAAGATTCGATGGTAGGCATGAATCAGGCGGAACAAATCTTCCGACTTCGGGTACTGCGCGTTCAGCCAGAATGTGCCGTACGAATTGTGATCGGGAATCACCACGTCGTCAGCAGGCACGATCGCAGACAGTACGCGGATTCGGAGTGGTAGCGTGGACGTCCTGCCGGAGGCCCTCAGCACGACCTTGCCATCATAGACGCCCGGCTTTGCCTCCTTCGGGATCCAGATATCGAGCCAGAACGCCTGAGTGCGCTGATTCTCGATCTTGTTCTCGGGGTCGGGCAGTACGGACGAGTAGGGCATCCTCACCGGGATCAGCGCGTCCGGATACCACTCCTTCCCTGAAGGCATGAAGTGAAACCATTCGCGGAATAGCTCCAGCTCGAGGCCCTGAACCTCAGCCGTCAACGTGAACTGGCGTCCGGCCTGGGGACTCACGAGGACATGGCACGAGACGTATCCATCCCTCGCCCCCGTGAGCTCGATCCGGGTCTCGCGCGGCTGTCCTGGACCGTCCACCCGGACAATCCCTCCGAATGGATCCGGCCGGAGATGTTCGGGGAGCCAGCGCAAGTCAGCCGCTGCGCTTGCAAGCAGCGGCATTAATAACAGCGCGGATAACAGCATCCTAACGGACATCGATTGTCGCCTCTTTCGCCTTGCCGGAAAGAACATCGGTCACCCGGACGGTCCAGCGCCCGGCAGGGTCGTTCTTGGCAAGCGGAATGAGACGCGCCGCCACTCCCTTGGCCGCAAGGACGTTGCCGGAATAATGGCTCATCTTCTGCCCGTCCGGCCCGAAGCACTCAAAGCGCAGCACGTGCCTGTCGGCGAGGGATTCGCTCGCGAGGCGCATTCCGACAAAGATATTCTCGCCGCGAGCGGAGCTGGCCGGGGTCGTTATCTCCAGCTCCGGAATCGGCATGGGTGAAACCGCGATGAGGGTCGGTTCAAATGGATCAACCCGCACCGTGATTCGCGACTGCCTGCCCAACAGCTTTCCGGTGCGCACATCGACGGCGAACATCTCTGCAGGAAGCGTGAGTGTCACTTCCTTCGGTTTCTCAAAGCGTTCATTCGACTTGAACTCGGGCGGCCCAAGTTCATTGACGCGCAGTTGCGGGTTTGTATGAAGCCCCAGAATCGTAACGCCGCCATTCCGGAACCGATGCAGCTCAATCCCGACAGGAGGCCGTCCGGACGCATCCGTCAGCCGGAACGCCGGTTGAACTCCTGCTTCGGCCACGATTGCCTGCATCGCTTTGTGTGTCTCGCCCTCGCGGCCGACGAGTCTTTGCTGATGGTAGTTCAAAGCATCAAAGCTGACGCGGATCGCCTTCCCTTTGCCGGATCCGGAGCCCTCAAACAAATCGCGGAGGGAAGGTTGAGGGAGACGGCGGCAGTGCTCGTCAAACACTCCGGGCTCGCCATCGGCGAGAACGACTCCGCCCTGCGCAACAAACGTCCGGATCGCCTGAACTTCAGCAGCCGATAATGCTGACGACCGCGGAAGCACCAGAATTTTGTATCCGCGCTTCATCAGCTCGCCCTCTTCCAGCTGGTTGTACGAGACGAAGTTGTATTGCAAACCCAGGTCTTCGATGAGGCGGCACCA
>JADGHK010000601.1 GCA_019686145.1 Bryobacteraceae bacterium
GTTTAGAATCTTGTGAACGGGAAGAGCATGGCAGGGTAAATCGTTGTAGCCTTAGAAGTGATTGGTCCTGTACGCTCTTACCATTTTCATCAGCGCCTTCCTACTGTTTCAGGTTCAACCGATCATCGCGCGGGTAATTCTGCCATGGTTCGGAGGAACAGCGGCGGTCTGGACGACGTGCATGCTGTTCTTTCAGACGGCTCTGGTTGCGGGCTATCTCTACGCTCATAAAGTCCGCCGGCTTTCCTTGCGCGCGCAGGTTTCGCTGCATTGTGCGCTGATTTCCGCGTCTACTCTTACGCTGCCGCTTGCGCCGTCGATCAGCTGGCGCCCTACAGGCTCGGAGGATCCGATTCCCAGAATTCTCGCGCTGCTGGCGACGAGCGTCGGATTGCCATATTTGCTGCTGTCGACCACCGGCCCTCTCCTTCAGTCCTGGTATGTTCGCGCCCGGGCAAGCGCCGTGCCCTACCGGCTGTTTGCGCTGTCGAATCTGGCTTCGATGCTCGCGCTGCTCAGCTATCCATTCCTGATTGAGCCGCTGCTTTCCACGCGATGGCAGGCGTTGTCGTGGTCGGGCGGATACTGGCTCTTTGCCCTCCTCTGCGGATCCACGGCCATATACACGCTACGGCATGCGACAGCGAAGATTCCGCAAGCGGCAGACCAGGGGTGGGGAGACGGCAGCTCCTCAGAGGCGCCAGCCCGGGGTTATTACGTCATGTGGCTGCTGCTTTCCGCCTGTGCCTCCATGCTGCTGCTGTCAGTAACGAACTACCTCTGCCAGGACATAGCATCCGTACCCTTCCTGTGGATCGCACCCCTGTCGCTTTACTTGCTGACCTTCATCCTTTGCTTTGACGGCAGAGACTGGTACCACCGGCGGCTTTTCCTCGGTCTTTTGACTCCTTCCCTGGCTGCGATGACCTACTTCCTCTGGGGCGCTGTCGAACAGCCGGACCTGAAGTTGATCATTCCGCTCCTTCTTCTCGCCTTCTTTGTCTGCTGCATGTTCTGTCACGGCGAACTGGTGCGGCTGAAGCCGCCCGCGCGCTACCTCACCTCCTTCTACCTGATGATTGCCCTTGGAGGCGCGTTAGGAGGCGTTTTTGTCGGCCTGATGGCTCCCCTTGTCTTCCGAGGCTACTTCGAATTTCACACGGCGCTGGCGCTCTCCGTCATCCTCGCAGCGGTGCTTCTACATCGTGACGAGTCCCGTGCCGATGGGTGGCACTGGAAGCCAATATCGACGGGAGTCGTGATGCCCGCCGCCGTTCTGCTCACATTTGTGTTTGTCGTGGCGGAGGAGCATGTGAAGGACTACCGGTATGTCGGCCGCAATTTCTACGGCCTGCTTCGAGTCCGGCAGACGGGCGAAGCGCACGAGGAGGACGCTTACCGCTTTCTGCTCCACGGTTCGATCACGCATGGCGAGCAGTGGCTGAACCCGCAACTGCGCAGGAAGCCCACGACATACTACTGCGCGGAAAGCGGAGTGGCTCAGGCATTGCAGCTTACGGCTTATGCCGGGCCCCGCCGCATTGGCGTTGTCGGGCTCGGTACCGGCACGCTCGCAGCGTACGGCCGGCCTGGAGACGTGATGCGGATTTACGAAATCAATCCACTGGTCGTTGAGGTGGCGAAGAAAGAGTTCACCTATCTGAGCGACTCGCGGGCATCGATTGAAGTTGTCCTCGGTGACGCGCGGCAATCGATGGAACGGGAACCTCCGCAGTCTTACAACGTCCTTGCAGTCGACGCCTTCTCCAGCGATTCGATTCCCGTGCATCTCCTCACGCGGGAGGCAATGCTGCTTTACTTCCGCCACCTGGCGCAGGACGGGATCCTCGCTTTGCACGTGTCGAACCGCTTTCTTGACCTCATTCCGGTGGTGGGCGCCGCTGCCCGCGACCTTGGGAAAGCCGCTGTAGTGGTTGATACGGACGATTCGAAGGACGGTGAATGTTACGGAACGACCTGGGTGTTACTAGCCTCCGACTACTCCAGGATCACCAGCCTTCCGTTTCACAATGGCGCGCCGCTTCTGTCGCGGCCTGACGCTCCGCTGTGGACGGACGACTACTCCAACCTGTTCCGGATCATTAAGTAGCTACTAAGTAGCTACGCAAACATTCGCGCAGCCGTTGTTTGAATCAGGTCCCACACAGCCATGACGTCGTCTCTGGTCGTACGGAGGTTCCCGATAGCGAGGCGGATCATAAAGCGTCCGTTCACCGTCGTCGAAGACAGGAACACCGCTCCGGAGCGATTAATTTCTTCAAGCAATTGCTGGTTCTGCTCGTCGGTTCCCCGATAACGAAAGCACACAAGCGACAGGGTCACAGGGGCGGTCAGTTCGAAATGCTCGCTCCGCCGGATCAGCTCAGCAAGCTCCCCCGCCCACCTGATGTGATTCCGAATGATCGCTGCCATGCCTTCGCGTCCGAAATATCGGAGGACAAACCACAGCTTCAATGCTCGGAACCGCCGCCCGAGCGGGACGCCGTAGTCCATGTAGTTCACGGCGCGCGGGTCGGCTTGCGTGCGCAAGTATTCAGGAACCAGAGAGAAGGCGTCTCGCAGGACCTGCGGGTGGCGTGTGTAGAAAGCGCTCAGGTCAAGGGGCGTGAAGAACCACTTGTGAGGATTCATTACAATCGAATCCGCTCGCTCACACCCTTCGAGCAGATCC
>JADGHK010000602.1 GCA_019686145.1 Bryobacteraceae bacterium
AAAGCCGGAGAAGGGATGGACTGCGTATTTTGTAGAACTCACGTATCCGAGCGGCGGGCGGTATCCGTTCAAGTTCACGACCGGTGTGCGTGTCGTTCCCGACACTCTGCCGTTCCCCGATCCTAAGTCTCGGCGCTGACGGCGGTGGCTTGAAGGCATCGGAGGGTATCGCGAAGGATCAGCGCGACCTCCTCGGAATGAAGCACCCAAACTTCAATCGAGGAAGAATCACTGCTGATCCGCCGTTCTTTCTGTCCCTGCCGATTCTGGCTCTCATCAATCCGGATACCGCACCATTCGAGCCCTGTACAGATCCGGGCGCGGATTTCTGGCGAGTTTTCCCCGATGCCGCCGCTGAAGATGATGGCGTCGGCGCCTCCAAGAGCGGCCAGGTAGGCGCCGATGTACTTCCGAACGCGATAGCAGAACATATCGAGGGCAAGCCCGGCTCTTGCGTCTCCTGCGGCTTCCGCCGACAGGAGCTCGCGGACATCCTGCGAGCGGCCTGAGATACCCAGCAAACCCGATCGCATGTTCAGTACGTTTTCCACGTGTTCGACATCCACGCCCTCCTGGCTTGCCAGAAAGCCGGGGATTGTCGGGTCGATATCCCCGCAGCGGGTTCCCATCATGAGCCCTTCCAGCGGAGTGAGGCCCATGGAGGTATCGATCGAGTGCCCCTGTGAGATCGCGGCAGCCGAACAGCCACTGCCCAGTTGCAGCGTGATCAGACGGATCGAGTCTTTGGGCCTTTTCGTGATCGCGCTATAGCGCTCCATCATGTGCTCGTGCGCCAGACCATGAAACCCGAAGCGGCGGATGCCGTGCCGGAGCGCCATTTCGAGCGGAATCGGATACTGAACGGCATACTCAGGCATGTTCCGATGGAACGCAGTATCGAAGGTGGCGATGGTCAGAGTCGAGGGACCGGAGAATTCCTGCGCAGCACGGATAGCCGCAAGCGAGGGCCCGTTGTGGAGCGGAGCGAGATCGCGCAGGGATTCGATGTCTGCGAGGAGGTCGGGAGTCACCACAGCCGGGCCTTTGAACCGGTCGCCGCCGTGCACGATCCGGTGGCCAATGGCGTCGAAGTGCCCCGATGCCAGAAAAGGACGGCCGGAAAGCCAATCCAGCACAATTCGGGTCGCGTCAGCATGATCGGCGACCTCAGCCGTTGAACGCTGGTCCTGTCCCCCTTCCTCGCGGAAGCTGATTTCCGCCTCCCCTCCGATGCCGCCAATCAGCCCGGTTGCGAGCATCCGCACTTCTCCCGTGTCCAGGCTCGCCTGGGCGGCGCCAAACTTCAGACTCCAGCTGCCGCAGTTAATCGCCAGCAGTGTACGGGGATTCGGAAGAGCCATCATGCTTAGACGCCTCCTTTTGGCCGGGCGTATCAGGTCTTATCTTCCGCGCCTTCGCCGTATCCAACAGGAATCCTTGCGCTCAGCCTGCCACAACTGGATTCCTGAGAACGCCGACGTGTTCGATCTCGACTTCGACAACGTCTCCCGGCTTGAGAGCGCTTGTCGCGCCAGGGGTACCGGTGTAGATGACATCCCCCGGAACGAGGGTAATGTAGCGGCTGAGAAAGCTGACAATCGTTGGACAGTCGAAGATGAGGTCTGAGGTGCGTTGCTTCTGGACGACTTTGCCGTTCACACGCGTCTGCAACATCAGGTTTCCATAGTCGATGCCCCGCACAATGGCTGGCCCTAGCGGGGCAAATGTATCGGCCCCTTTGGCGCGCCACCATTGCATGTCTTTGTCGGGGCCGTTCTGCCAGTCGCGCTCGCTTACATCGTTGCCGCAGGTCACACCAAAGATTACTTCCCTCGCCTGCTGTGGTGTTACATTCCGCGCTCGCCGGCCGATCACGATCACCAGTTCCCCTTCATAATGCACGTTCCTGGCATCTTTCGGGATCACGATAGGGCGGCCTGGATCCTGCAGCGCGCTAACCGGTTTGTAGAAAATCTCGGGATTCTTCGGCGCAGGTCGGTCGCCGAGATGACTCTTGTAATTCAGCCCGACGGCCATGATTTTAGGCGGTTCGCACGGACAGAGCAGCTGCACTTGATCAAGCCTGTAGGTATTATCCGTCTGTCCCAGAAGGGAGAAGAGTTCGCCGCTTAACGCGCGGACCCGATCGCCTTCCAACAGCCCGTAAGACACAACCGAACCACGCCGGAAGCGGACATATCGCGCCACTCCGTGGCTTTGTCCTTGTGCAATCGCCGTCGATAGCACTCCTGCCATGAGTTCTCTACGCGTCGTCATTGTAGGAGTCAGCTTATCAGAACCGGGGACCGGATCTATCCGCAGATTGAAGCCGCCGGATCTTAAGATTCCTGAACCAGACGGGAGCGTCGCCGTGGTTTTGCAAGGCGAGGGGAGCTACGCGGTAAGTGCGAGTAGCCAGGGCTCGATAAGAACCCGGGCGCTGCTTCTCCCAACGCTCCTTCAGCACCTTTCGAAATTCGTCCGAGTCAAGCGGAACGGAAACAACGTTCACACCGTTCATCCAGTGTTCTACCGAATTCCCCCGAACAATGAGACGTGAGTGATTGAACTCGCCGGCAGGACGGGCCGCACGGCTCGCGGGAGCTACCAGATTGTATATGCTCCCGGACGTATTACGCGGGTCCTTCGCATCTCTGTGCCGCTCGTCGTCAATCAGCTGATAC
>JADGHK010000603.1 GCA_019686145.1 Bryobacteraceae bacterium
CGAGCAGACTCTCTCCGGACCAAAGAAGGACCGCCTTGAGCTTCTGAATCACACTCATACTCACTTTGGCCACATCTTTATGCTCTATCCGGATCGCGAAGCCGCGATCGACAGGATTCTCGACCAGGAGGCCGCGCGGCAGCCGGATGTTTGCGTGGAAGATGAATACGGGGAATTTCATAGAGTCTGGCGCATTTCGAATCCGGCTGTCATCTCCCGTTTGCAGAAACTGATGGCCGACAAGAAGCTGCTAATCGCCGACGGCCATCATCGCTACGAAACGGCTCTCGCTTTCTGCCAGCAGAACCCGCACCTCCCTGGCGCGGACAAGGTCATGATGACCTTCGTCAACATGTACTCCCCGGGGCTGCGCATCCTCGGCGCTCACCGGGTCGTTCGGGGCATGGACAGCTTCAGCCTCGACGCCCTCCTGCGAGGCGCAAGCAAGAGCTTTCGAATCCAGCACCTTCCCGATCTGGCGGCCCTCCACGTGGCTTGGGAGGAACCCCACACGGACTTGATCCGGATCGGCGTCGTGGCGAGCGCCGGACACAGTTTGTACCTGCTCGAAACAGACCGCAAGGGCAGGCTCGACGTCAACGTGCTCCACGAGGAGCTGTTGCGCGACGTGCTTGGAATCACGGACGAGGAGGTACGGGAAGAGAAGTACCTGGAGTATGTCCGCGGCGTGCATGTGGCAGCGGACCGGGTCCGGAACGGCAGCACTCAAGCCGCCTTTTTGCTCGAGCCGCCATCCATTGACCAGGTAGCCGAAATCAGCTTCAGTGGCGGAGTGATGCCGCAGAAGTCCACGGACTTCTATCCGAAGCTGTTGTCCGGACTGACTCTTTACAAGCTCGACTGAACTTGGGGTTCGGGGATTGCCGGGAATCCCCGAACCCCTTTGGTTAATCCCGCTTCAGCTTCGCCGCGAAGGCCGATGCTCCGATGCTGTTTCGCCAGGAGCCGTCTGTCGCGCCAAGGTCCTTCGAATACGTATATCCGGCGAAATACAAGTGTCCGGAATCGTCTGCAGCAAGGCTCGTCACGATGTCGGTATAACTGCCGCCGAAGTACGTGGCGTAAGGCAGCGCTTCGAGCCCCGAGGCCTCCGGATCGAGAATGGCGATGAAGGAATCTTCGAAAATGGATCGCGGGCTGAGCTGCAATGCCTGCGGAGTCGCCGGGAAGTCGCCAAAAAGGTTATAGCCGGCGACTGCGATCCGGCCGTCTGCAAGCGGAACCAAGCTGTATAGAACCTCTGCGCCGACTCCGCCGAGGAGGGTTCCATAAGCGACAAACTGCCCGGCATCCCCTTTCGGATTCAGCTTGATAACAAAGGCGTCCGTTTGCCCGGCAAGGCCCTGCTGGAAGGCGCCCGCTGTTGTCGGAAAGTCACCGGAGAGGGTGTAGCCGCCGACCCACAACGAACCTTGCGCGTCAATTTTCATCTGCGTCGGGAAGTCGCTGTAGCTGCCGCCAAAGAACGAACCGTAAATGAGTGCGTCGAGGCCCTGGCGGCTCAAGTCGATTCCTGACAGAAAGCCATTCATCCGGCCGAGCAGCTCCAACTGATGCGACCCTTCGACAACAGGGAAATCCTGCGACGAGGTGTAGCCGCTGATCCACACGATCCCTTCTGAATCGATGGCGATGCCTGTAGCTGTGTCTGCTCCCGCTCCGCCCAGATACGTGAAGTATCGGAGCGGTCCCTCTCCGAAGGGCGAGATTCGTACCAGAAAGGCGTCTGTGCCGCCGCGATTGCTGCCCTGCAGCCCGCTGCCGGTTCCAGTGAAGTCGTAGGAGCCGGTGGCCCCGGTCACAAAGACGTCCCCGTCATGCAGCGCCAGCGCATAGCCGATATCGGTGCCCGAACCTCCCAGGTAGGTGCTGAATACGAGCGAGCTCTCCCCGCCTTGCGAAGGGTCAACAACGACGAGATAAGCGTCCGTGCCTCCCTTTCTCTCCTTTACTGGCGCTCCGTCCGTGGTGGGGAAATCGTCGGAAGTCGTGCTGCCGGTCAAATAGACGTGCCCTTGCTCGTCCAGCGCCATCGCCCGGACGTCATCATCGCCGGCGCCTCCAATCCAGGTCCAGAACAGGAGGGTAGATCTCCCATCCGGCTCCGGCCGGTACTTTGCCAGGAAGATATCCGAGCGCCCCTTGATTGCGCTTTGAAAGGGATCGTTTGGACCGGGAAAGTCCATTTTGGAGGACGTCGATCCAGCGATCCAGATATTTCCGTCCAGGTCCACCTGAATCGCCCGAGCCGCGTCTGAGTAATTGCCCGGAACGTAGGTCAGCCATCCAAGGCTGCGGTACTCCGGCCCGGAATGTTCCTGCGCCAGCAATCCTGGCGCTATGAAAGCGAAGGTCAAGCCAACAACACACCCGGCCAGCCGGGTTCTTCTAAGCCTCATACGTTTGCTGCAACTCCTGGTTGAGTTCGGGCTTCGCTAGAGCTAACCAATTGGTGAAGAGCCTATAGACGATTCACACTTGTTGCCGGTTCCAGCGAAGTAAAGCGAAGACTTGTATTGCTGCTGTCTGCTATTTTACATACGAATTGTCATCGCCTTAGCCGACTTGGCCGGCGCTCTGGGAAAGGGCAATCTATTGAAAACGCGGAAGGTTAAGACCGCCTGGAGCTGGCTGGGGGGTGGGAACCAGGGGGGCGACGCAAT
>JADGHK010000604.1 GCA_019686145.1 Bryobacteraceae bacterium
GGGCGTGACGATCTACGCGGAAGATCCCGCCAGACGAATGGTGGACGTGTTCCTGCGAAAGACAAGCGAGTACGGCTGGGATGTAGTCGGCATACGAAGGTAGAAACTGCAATTGGGTGGACCCTGCTCATACAGCGCCACGCGCCGGTAAGGATTACTGCAATTTGTAAGAAATCCCAGGGCTCCTAGCGTCGTGATCGCGTACGCCTTGCAGCCTGGACGTGGTCGCAAACTTGCTGGTTCAATACGTGAGCCATGACAATCCTGCTCGTCGACGACAACCGCACGGTGCGCCAAACGCTGGCCGCGGGTCTTCAAGCGTACGGCCTTAAGGTGCTGGCCGCGCCGGGAGCCGCGGAGGCGTTGAACGCTTGCCGCCAATACGGCGGAGTGATTGACCTGCTGGTGACGAATACCGAAATGCCGGGCATGTCGGGGGTCGCGCTCGCAAAGCAGGTCGAACTCATCCGGCCGAGAACGCCGGTCATCTTTATGTCTACCTCGATGAAGTGCGACCCGGCGCTGACGAATGCGACGAACCTGATTCAGAAACCGTTCACGCTGCCGGAAATCCTTTCCAAGATCGGGCACCTCGTCGGCCCCATCCCTGAGACCAGGGGCGCACAGACCCGCGAGCCAGCTCCTATCCGCTCCACTTAATCTGCATCCGCCGGACTGGCGGTCAGACACGCGACAATCCCCGAGCGATAGGAAGGATAGCGAAGCCGGATTCCAAGCAAGCGGCGGATCGCGCTTCCATCCACCCGGCGGTTCGCCTGGCGGGTCTCGCTCAACTCCGCAGCAGCCGCGGAGGGAGGAAGGGGGATTCGCAGGTGGGCTGCACAGAAAGTCGCGATCTCGATGGACCGGCAGGGTTCCTCATCCGCGACCGGATAGAAACCCTGAATGTCGCTTCCCAGCGCTGCTTCCACATGCGCAGCAAGGTCATCGACGTGAATCCTGCTAACCCAGTTGTCCCCTGCCCCGTTCAGCTTGAACGTTCCGCGCTTCATCGATTCGTGTATGCCGCGCCCGGGGCCGTAGATCGCCGCCGGCCGCAAAACGAGCCACGACCAGGGCCCGCGTGCGACAGCCATTTCGGCTTCGACGCGCAGCCGCTCCCTCGGCGTTCGCGGCTCGGGCTGCGTTGTCTCGTCGACAAAGTGCGCAGCGCCGTATACGCCTGTTGTTGATAAATAAACAATCCGTACAGGGCGATTCGCCAGCGCGTCCAATAGCTGCGGCGTGGGATCGAAGGGCAATTCTCCCGGACCGGTAACCACAGGAATCGAGTGCAGGACAACGATACCAGGGCGGACAAGCCGGGCAAGCTGTTCAAGAGTCGCGGGCTGCAGCACGTCCAAAGGCAGGACTTTGACGCCGTTCGCGGCCAGAGCTGCGAGGCGCTCCGGCGAGCGGGTGGTCGCGGTGACAGTCCATCCCCGGGCGAGCAGCCGCCTTGCAACGCGGCGCCCGGTAAAGCCGCAGCCTAGAATGAGTGCCTCCTTTCCCAAGTCCTAGAATCGCATGAGTGTCCACGCGACCTGAAACAGCAGGGATGGAGGCGGCGTCCATCGGATCGAGCCGCAAGGCATCGATGGTGGACCTTAGGGGATTGAGCTGGTATGCGTTGGCGAAACAAGCCGTCAACAAATCAATCAAGGACGACATCTTCACCTCTGCTGCGGCCCTCGCATTCTACTTTCTTCTGTCTCTCTTCCCTGCTCTGTTCTTTCTGACGGCGCTTCTCGGGTTTCTCGCAGAAACCGGTTCGGCGTTCCGCGCCATGCTGCTTGAATATCTGGAGACGGTGATGCCGGAGTCGGCATACGCGCTGATAGCGCCAGGCCTTGAAGAGATTCGCGCAGGAGCGGAAGGGTGGAAGCTGCTGGTGGGGATGGCCGGTGCGCTCTGGGCGGCGGCTACGGCAATCACGGCTGTTGTCTCGGGGCTCAATGTCGCCTACTCAGTCACGGATGCACGGCCATGGTGGAAGGTCAGGCTGCTCTCGCTCGGCCTGATGATCGTCTTTGTAGGAATGATCGTAGCGGCTCTTACGATGCTTTTGTTCGGGGATCACATCGGCCACAGGCTTGCAAACCTCCTCGGACTGAGCGACGCCTTTCGCTTCGTGTGGGGGATTCTTCGCTGGGTGGTCGTACTGTTCTTCGTGCTGCTGGCGTTCGCCCTGATCTACCGGTATGCCCCCGATCTTGAAAACACTCACTGGGACTGGATCACGCCTGGAGCGGTCGTAGGTCTCGTTTTCTGGCTCCTGATTTCCTTCGTCTTCCGGCTTTACCTGGCGGGTTTTGGCGCTTACAACGACGTGTACGGTTCGTTGGGAGCGGCAATCGTCCTCCTGCTGTGGCTGTGGTTCACGGGAATCGCCCTCATGCTTGGGGGTGAAGCGAATGCCGTGATCGAGAACGCAGCGGCTGCGCGGGGAGCGGCAGGAGCTCATCTGAGCGGTCACAAGGAACCGGTTCCGGAAGCCTGAGCCCGCCGCCCGCGAATGCGGCATCCGGTTTAGAACGGACACGCGGCAGCGAGATCTATCGATTGATTCGTTGACAACATACCGACTGGTTGGTATTCTACCGGCATACCAACTGGTTTGCACGAATGCAAGCAACGAACGCCGCTTCCGCTAAACAAAAGCTTCTTGACGCCGCG
>JADGHK010000605.1 GCA_019686145.1 Bryobacteraceae bacterium
GTCGAATACTCTCCGGTGATCACGAAGAGGTCATGAAAGGTCGTGACGGTGCGCCGGAAGCGCAGTCGCGGCAGACGCTGATTCAATCCGTGGAAGATGTCGACTCTTCCCGGCGGAAGGAAGTCCGTCAGGAGGCGGCGGCTGGCGTTCGACGGGAGCTTGTCCTCCAGGGAACGCAGGATCCGATGCGGACGGTAGCAGAAGAACAGCTGGTCCTCGGCGCGCGCAGAGCCTAATCCCCAAAGAATCTCGCGACAGTATACGCCAACGCCCGATAAGTTTCTTCCCACGCTATAAGTGGCATCCAGCGCAATCTTCAAAGGCGACTACTCAAGTACGAAGTGCTTCCCGCTTCTCAGCGAGTGGGAGGCGTCCCGCCCATTCTCGCATAGCATCCTCTCCCCCATCTCCACCAAATCCTCAAGGGCCGGGTATCGCCCGTTGCCGGCGAGCAGTGAGGCGCTTCTCACCTGGAGCGGGCAATGGCGCGAGGCACGGGCGTTGTGCTGTTGCAAGCGGCGTTGAAATCTCTGCTCGAGCATGCCGGCGTTCGCTTCATTCACGGTGGCGGCCGCGAAGCGCTCCCCTTGCAAACGTCCAAGAATCGCGACTTCGTCAAAGCTCTTTCGCAGCACTTCCGCAGTCCTGATAATTGCGAGGTCGCTTGATTCTTTCGCTGTGTCGATCCCGCTTTCGTCAATCTCGAAGAGGAGCAGCGCAAAAGGCAGCTTGAGGCGCGCGGCCAGAGCCAGGTTTTGCGAGGCGAGCGTAAGAAAGCCAGTGCTGTTGTAGAGGCCCGTGAGATCGTCGCGAAAGGCGAGTCCGCGGAGCGTTTCCCGAAGCCGTTGACGCTCGATTGCCTGCCTCAGCATACGCGCGAGCGGTATCGAGTCGATTGCGGACTTCAGCAGGTAGTCCTGCGCTCCTTCCCGCACAGCCGCCGCAGCCAGGCGCTCCTCCTCATCGTCCCGTGCAAGGACGATGACAGGCGCTGCCGGCGCCTCCGCCTTCAGGGTCAGAAAGGTGTGCAGGCCATTGCTATCGGGTAGCGTGAGGCTTAGCAGAATGGCGTCGAAGAATTCCTCGCGCACCCGGCAAATCGCATCTTCCAGGCAATCCGCGAAGACCGGCCGTACGGCCTTGCCCCATGTCTGCCAATACCGGCCCTCCGTCATTTCTGTCAGGGCTTCCTCGAGCAGGAGGATGGTCTCTACCTCACACTCCACTGCCAGCAGCCGGATGATCCGATCCATGGTTGACCCGGTCCCTTTCGCTGTCCCCGAACGGGGCAGACGACACGTGTCCCTTGGGGCTGATATTGGAATTGGTGCCTGGCGAAGCGGGTTTCTCTCAGCGGCAGCGAGCTGGGAAGAGAGGAATCAGGCGACCGCAGCGCCCCGGCGCTCCATCGGCAATCGCAGGCAGAAGCGGGCTCCCCGGGTCCCTTCCGAGGATACCCACATATCTCCGCCGTGATCCAGAATGGTTTGCCGGGCCAGGGCGAGCCCGAGTCCCAATCCGTTGCGCTTGCCGAAGGTGACGAATGGCTGGAAGAGTTTTCCGCGAATTTCCTCGGAAATGCCCGGTCCTGTGTCCTCTACCTCAACGACGACTCCGGTCTCCTCGACCCTGGCTGTGATACTCACCTCTCCGCCGTCAGGCATTGCCTCCAGCGCATTCCCGATAAGGTTGAGAAAGACGCGCTCCACGCGTGCTCGTTCGATGACGAGTTCCACGCTCTCCGGAATGTCAACGTTGATGCGGACGGAGTGTGCTTCCGCGAGCGCGCGCTGGCTATCCACGGCGGCCTCGACAACTTCCGCCAGCGAGCACAGCTCGGTGTTCTGCGTCTTTCCGCGCGACACGTTGGCCAGATCCTGCAGCATCGCCTGGATCCGTTGGGACGCGCGGTGAATGTTCGTCGCGAGGCGCCGCTTCTGCGCGTCCGCCAGCCGGTCATCCAGGAGCATTTCGGCGCCGCCGTAGATCGCCGCCAGCGGATTTCGAAGGTCATGAACGATGGAGCTGGCAAGGCGTGCAATCGTCGCGAGGCGTTCCTGGCGGATCAGCTCGTCGCGAGCCGATTGCAGCGAGTCGCACATGGTATTGAAGGCCCGGGCCAGACGCCCCAGTTCATCGCCAGTGTCGACTCGCACGCGATAGCTATAGTTCTGCCTGGCTATTTCCGCGACCGCCAGATCCAGGACTTGTACGGGACGGATCACCCACCGGACCACCCAGTACGAGACGGCGAGTCCGGCTGACATTGCGAGCAGCCATACCAGAATCAGGTCGCGCCTCAGCCTGTAGATGTGCTCAAGGGCGTCGGCATAGGACCGGAAGATGTAGAGCTTGGCGACGGCCTCCCCTTGCGGTCCGAGCAGGTCTCTGCCGATGACCGCGTACTCGGTGATCCCGTCGCTGATGCGCCTCCTTCCAGGGTCTTCGGCCAGGGCTTTGGCCAGCGCTTCGGTGGCCCTCGTGTTCAGGGTCGAGGCGTATACGCGTTCGGGCGACAGGAAAAGGAATTCGCTGCCACCCGTCTCGTCCTTCAGACGGCGCGCCATAAGGTGGTTGATCGGGTAGCCGGCCACAAGCACGTTCGTCAGGACGCGCCCGTTCTCGGTATCGCGGTAGACGGGGGTGAGCACCGTATGATAGAGCTCT